>JASFJY010000459.1:0-3748 GCA_050119415.1 Chromatiales bacterium
CCTTTGAGTCGGCAGATTTTGAAGCGCTGTGGAAGGACGATTTGGCGGTGCTTGGTGATTCATTGCTCACGCGCCAGGAGCTGGTATTGCTCCCTGCGTCTGAACAAAGGATCGTGCTGGAGCGTCGTGAAGGAACCAGATTCGCGGCGGTCATGGCGATTTTCCGCGATGCCCGGGAGGGACAGTGGCGGACTATTAAACCAGTCTCCGATAACTATATCAGTCGACGATTAAGAAAGACGCTGTATGTCAGGTTAAATGGAAACATTGTCGAATTCGATTAGCATGAAGAGAGCATGGAAAGGATAAAATTAAAAGCAGGATGCGGAGATTGAAATGACGTTGCAAAAGGTTGTCTGGGCGGAAGGTATCGTCCTGGGACAGCAGCACTTTCAGGCCTGGGAGACCTATGTCGAAAAGCGGCAGCAGCTATTGGCACGCGCTGCCGCTCCATTGGGTTGGGGTGTCATACAGCTGGATATGGACGTGGAGTCTTTGACGGCTGGTGTCTTCCGGCTGAATCGGTGCATCGCCATTCTGTCATGTGGCAACCTAGTACAATATGATGCGTTGAACTCGATACCTCTGCGCTGTGAACTGGACGATAATGATGGAGACGTTGTTGCGATTCACATCGGCCTGCCTGACGGCTCGGGCGTCAATGGTATAAACGGCTACAGTACCGATGGGCAACTGTCTCGCTGGAAGGCGGACTATCAGAAGGTCTCCGATCTGTATGACTGCAGTCGTGAAAGAGAGATCCTGGTAGCCCAGCATAACCTGGTCCTGATCAAAGGGGCTAGCGCACGTGATAAATTATCACTGTTGAAGATCGCTGAACTTCACAGCAATGGTACGGGAGGCTACAGTCTCTCCACGGAGTTTATACCTACCCTTTGCAGAATCGATGCCTCCGAGGTATTACGCGGAAATATTCAGAGGTTGTCCGAACTCTTTAGCGCCAAGGCGAAGGTGCTTAGGGACAGAATACGCCAATTCGGCGCAAAAATTGCCGACTATGGGCCCAGTGAATTAAGTAGCTTTCTGCTGCTTCAGGTGCTTAACCCTGCGGCCACTCAGCTGAGGCATTTCGCCGGCAGTGCCGAAGCGCACCCGGAAAGTCTGTATCGCACTTTAATCGATATCGCCTCTGTTCTGCAATGTTATAAATCAGGCTCTGAACCGAACGATATCCCACCTTACGACCACAATAACCTGAGCAAGGTGTTTGGGGAGTTGGACCGACTCCTGCGATCGCTTATCGATGCGGTTATGCCATCAATGACCATGGGTATTAAGCTGCATAGAGAAAACGAGCTGCTCTACTCTGTCGATTCCATTGATATCCTCCTGTTCGAAAAGGCATCTTTCTATCTTGCAGTTACCCTGGATAACGACGACGCTTCCTGGTTTCAGCAATTTCCACGCAAAATTAAAATGGGGGCCAGGGCAGATATCGAGACGATCGTCGCTTCCGCCATGCCTGGTGTGATTCTGACCCATACACAGCGCCCGCCGAACAGGCTGCCGATCAAGAGCGGCTATGAATATTTTCGCCTTGAACCAAAAGGAGAGTTCTGGGGGCGGGTGGTTGAGGATCGCTCACTGGCGCTCTTTCTGACTAAGAAATTTGCACATGCCAATGTGGAGCTGGTGACGGTAGAAGACTAAGCAAACCAACTGGAAATTATGAAAAAGGGATTTTTCGTGCCAACTGGGCAAGATCAGCAAACAGCATCAGTTAATCTTCTGCTTGAATGCGGCGCATCAGTCTTTGCATTGACTGCTAAACTGAGACGCAATGTTGCGTCGGCATCACTGCCCGAATTCAGAGAACAGATTATCCAGTCTTTCGTCGAGCTCGAACGAATGGCCTTCGAACGACAAATCGGCACATCTATAGTTCAGGATGCCCAATATGCCCTTGCCGCCTATGTGGACGAGTCGGTACTTGCTTCAGACAATCCGGGAAGGATGGAGTGGATGAGTAATCCGCTACAGTTGAAGTACTTTGGTGAGCATCTGGCGGGTGAAAGCTTTTTCGCAAAACTGAACAAACTGCGCCAAGGGGGGGAAAAGAACCTCGATCTGTTGGAACTCTACTATACATGTCTACAGCTCGGTTTTGAAGGCATGTACAAGTTGCGCGGTCTAGAGCCGTTGATGGCACTACAGGTTGATCTGCGCAGTCAAATAGACGGCTATCGCGGTGTTGTAGATCCTAAACTGGCCCCTGATGGTGTGCCGAAAACAGGAATTATTGCCAGAGTCAGCCGCCATGTTCCCTATTGGGCCATCGCCGTGGTCACCGTTGGAATGCTGTTCTTCGGTTATACCGGGTATACGGTCATGCTCGCTAAACGGGTCGATGAGTCCCTGAGCAGCCTGGAGAGCGAGTTAGCCAGGTTAAGTCATCGTCCCAAACCCATTGCCGGATTGCCGTGGAGCGCGAGCGAATAATGCACTATCTGTTCAGCCTTATACAGAGATATGCCCTGTCTCGTGCAGGCAGCAGCGTGATAGGGATCTTCGTTGTCATATCATTGATCTGGTTCGCCGGCCCCCTAGTCGGTTTGGCCAGTGTTGCCCTGAGACTAGCGGTCATCGGCCTCGTTCTTCTGCTGTCACTGATTATATGGGGCGTGCGTCGCATCATAACCTCGAGCCGAGGTGCCAAGCTGCAGCATGAACTCACAAGGCAGGACGAGCATAAAGCGCAGTCCAAGAAGCTAGAGATACAGTTGCTAAAGGAGAGGATGAACGAAGCGATTGCATCGCTGAAATCATCTGACCTGGGTGCCAGGTATCGTGGTAATGCCGCCCTCTACGCACTGCCCTGGTACATGATCATCGGTCCTTCTGCGGCGGGTAAAAGCACTCTGTTGAGGAAATCGGGACTGCATTTTCCCTACGCAAGCGAAGACGATATCCATATCAAGGGATATGGCGGCACGAGAAACTGCGATTGGTGGTTCTCTGAACAAGCGGTCTTTCTCGATACGGCAGGACGCTATACCACGGAGGAGGATGACCGGGACGAATGGATAGCATTCCTCGGCATGCTGCGCAAGCACCGTAAAAAGATGCCAATCAATGGTGTCATCGTGGCTGTCAGTCTGGCGGAACTCTTGACAAGCGACAACCAGGGCCTTCAGCGGCATGTAAAGATTATTCGCAATCGCATCAGCGAGCTGATACAAAAGCTCGGTCTTGTCTTTCCGGTATACCTGGTATTTACGAAGAGTGATCTGCTACATGGCTTCGAAGCATTTTTCGAGGATATGAGCAAGCAGGAGAGAAATCAGGTTTGGGGTGCCTACCTCTATGACAAGCAGAGCGTCAATGATGATGTATCCGTAGTAATTGAGGGCAATCTCAACAACCTCTACGTGCGCCTCTGCGATATGCGACTTAGAAAAATTTCCATGCAGAGAAACCTCGAACGGAAATCGGAGCTGTTCGATTTTCCAAGCCAATTCAGTGCCGCTGCAGATAGGCTAAAAGAGTTTATTAACCTGTTGTTCAAAGATAATCCCTACCAGGAGCCCCCCAAGTTTGCCGGTGTCTACTTCACTAGTGCGACTCAGGAAGGAACACCCATAGAGCGTGTGATCGGCAATTTGCGTCAGGCCTTCGGTTTTTCAAAGAGTGGTGACGAGAATGGGAGTGTCTCCCAGAGACCTTTTTTCATTAAAGATCTCTTCACAGAGGTTATATTCCAGATTCAGGGAGGAGCCAGGGCGAATCG
>JASFJY010000460.1:0-3742 GCA_050119415.1 Chromatiales bacterium
TGCACCCATGTTGTCAATTAACTGCTCGACCCGGCTGGCGCCGGTAATGACACTGGAAACACCCAGCTGTGCCATGACCCAAGCAATGGCCAGTTGTGCCTGACTGCAGTTGTGTTGGGCAGCCAGGGCTTTGAGCGGCGCAGATGGGTAGCGGTTGATTTTGGCCTGCATGCTGTTTCGCAACCAGTCGATTCTGGCGAATCGTGAATCCTCCGGGATACCGTCGGCATATTTACCGCTGAGAATGCCTGAAGCAAGCGGGCTGAAGGTGACGACACCCATATTACGCCTTTTGATCTCAGCCAGAATATTGATCTTGTAGTCGAGTTGATTGATCAAGCTGAGCTCGGGCTGCTCGACCATAGGCGGTGCCACACCTTGCCCTATAGCGATTTTGTATGCGCGAGCGATCTGGGCGGCACTCCAAGTGCTGGTGCCCCAATGACGGATCTTGCCTTGCTGGACCAGTTTACCCATTGCGCTGACGGTCTCTTCCAGCGGGGTGTCGGGATCGTAGCGGTGACAGAAGTAGATATCCAGATAGTCGGTGCCAATACGTTTCAGGCTGTTATCGATTCCACGATTGATCTTTGCTTCAGATAGACCACGCTCACTGTGTTTACTGGCCATGAAGACTTTGCTGCTGAGGATCAATCGTTCGCGGGGTAGCCTCCTCAGCGCAATACCCATCATGATTTCGGCTTGACCGTCGGCATAGTTATTGGCCATGTCAAAGAAATTGATTCCATGGTCGAAGGCCGTATGGACAATCTCGTTGACGATCGCCTGGTCTGTGACCACATGACCATAAGTATTCCAACTGCCCAGGCCCAGGGCGCTGATCTGAATGTTGGTGTTACCGAGCTGACGTAGTGGTATGGCTATTTTCATCTGTTCACAAGCCGCGTTTTTAGCATAATTTTTATGTGGTTTTGTAAGTAACCGACTAAGTTATTAGGTAGAACCGCTGAAATAAGGCCATCGACAGCAAAGTGCTTGACGCACCTATCAAATTCGTCTCTCATGATACTATTTCATCACTGTCATGGTCACCATAAGCTTAGACCCCCACCTTGCTTTAGTTAGACATGACGAATCACATCATGGATGGAAACCTAATGTTGAAGAGACTGATCATCACGCTAATCGGCTTGACCATTCTGATCGGTTTGCCTACCGTGATCAAACTGAAACAGTTCGAGACCATGGGCGCCATGCCAATGGATATGCCGCCCGAAACGGTGACTGCGGATACGGTCAGCAAGGCGAACTGGCCCAAAACCATCACCGCCACCGGCTCCCTGGTGGCCGTACAGGGCGTGACCGTCAGCGCGGAGCTGGGCGGTAAGATCGTGAAGATCGCCTTCGAGTCGGGCAACCGTGTCGAAGCGGGCGATTTGCTGCTGCGTATCGACGTCTCCGCCGAACAGGCACAGCTGCGCTCCGCCGAGGCGGCGGCCAAGCTGGCCAAGATCAATCTCGATCGCAATCGGGACCTGCGCGCCAACAGGACCGTATCCCAGGCCGATCTCGATAGCGCCGAGGCCAACTACAAACAGGCCACTGCCCAAGTCGACAATGTGCGTGCCACCATCGCGAAGAAGACCCTGCGCGCGCCCTTCGCCGGCCAGTTGGGCCTGCGCCTGGTCAACCTGGGACAGATCGTTGAGCAGGGCACCCCCATCGTGACCCTGCAGACTATTGATCCGATCTACGTGGACTTCTCTCTGCCCCAAAGGCAGTTTTCCCTGCTGACACCGGGCACTGAGGTCCGCGTTACCACCGATGCGGCGCCGGGCGAGATCTTAGCCGGCAAAATCATCGCCGTGAATCCAGAGATCGATCAGGTGACACGCAGCGTTCGCGTCAGGGCCACCCTCTCCAACCAGGGTGAACTGCTGCGACCGGGCATGTTTGCAAATGTGGAGGTGTTGCTGCCGAGCGAACAGGAAGTGCTCGCCATCCCGGCGACGGCAGTGCTCTATGCCCCTTATGGCGACACTGTTTTCGTCATCGAAGAGCAACAGCACGAGGCATCGGGCGAAAAACAACTGGTGCTGCGTCAACAGGTGGTCCGTCTGGGTGAGACCCGCGGCGACTTCGTCGCCGTGACAACGGGTCTGAAGGAGGGCGAACAGGTGGTGACCAGCGGCGTTTTCAAGCTAAGGCCGAAGATGGCGGTGGTGATCGACAATACGCTCGCACCCAACGCGCAGTTGGCACCCAGCCCGGCCAATAAGTAATCGTCCGATCGGGCGGGGCTGTAAGGGACCGTCCGCGGCGTTATACCTCTTGGCAAAGGCTTGCTCATTCCCGGCGAGGCATGCCTTGCGGCTAGCCCGAATGGTACAGAATTTATGACAAGGTACACTAGGATGAAAGCCTTCACCGATCTCTTTATCCAGCGTCCGGTTGTCGCGATCGTGATCAACCTGCTGATCGTCATCGCCGGCATCCAAGCCTGGAACAGCCTCAATATCCGCCAGTATCCGCGCAGCGACAACGCCACGGTCAACATCTCGACTGTCTATGTGGGCGCCAGCGCGGAGCTGGTGCGCGGCTTCATCACCACACCACTGGAGCAGGCCATCGCCTCGGCCGACGGCATCGACTATATCGAATCGAAGAGCCTGCAGGGCTTCTCCATGATCAACGCCCGCCTCGAACTCAACTACGAGCCCACCAAGGCGCTGGCGGAGATCACCGCGAAGGTGAACCAGGTGCGCAACGAGCTACCCGACGAAGCCCAGGTACCGGCAATATCGATCCAGTCAGCCGACTCCGAGTTCGCCGCCGCCTATATCAGCTTCGCCTCAGACATCCTCTCCCAGGCCGAGATCACCGACTATCTGATCCGCGTGATACAACCGCGCCTGGCCGCCGTCGCGGGGGTGCAGCGCGCTGAGATATTCGGCGCCCGCACCTTCGCCATGCGTATCTGGCTGAAGACGGATAAGATGGCCGCGCACCATGTCAGCCCGGCTCAGGTACGCCAAGCGTTGGCTGCCAACAACTTTCTCGCCGCCGTCGGCAGCACAAAGGGCTCCCTGGTCCAGGTCAACCTCACCGCCAACACCGACCTCCACTCGGTGGAGGAGTTCGAACGCCTGGTGATCCGCCAAGAGGGTGACGCCATCGTGCGCCTGAGCGATATCGCCGACGTCACCCTCGGCGCCGAAGACTACGACACCTCGGTCAGCTACCTGGGTCAGACCGCGGTCTTCATGGGCATCTTTCCCCTGCCCAACGCCAATACCATCGATGTCATCAAGCGGGTGAGCACGGAGATCGACGTCATCTCCCGCGACCTGCCGACGGGCCTCGAGGTAGACATCGGCTACGACGCTTCGGAATATATCGCCAATGCCATCACCGAGGTCACCAAGACCCTGGGCGACACCCTGATGATCGTCATTGTCGTCATCTTCCTCTTTCTCGGTTCCATGCGCTCCGCCCTGGTGCCCATGTTCGCCATCCCGGTCTCGCTGATCGGCAGTATCTTTCTCATGCAGCTCTTCGGCTTCTCCCTCAACCTGCTCACCCTGCTGGCCATCGTCCTCTCCGTCGGCCTGGTGGTGGACGATGCCATCGTCATGGTGGAGAACATCGAACGCCATCTGCGCGAGGGACGCAGCAAGCGGGAGGCGGCCCTACTCGGCGCCCGCGAATTGGTGGGACCGGTCATCGCCATGACCATCACCCTGGCGGCGGTCTATATACCGATCGCCCTGCAGGGCGGGCT
>JASFJY010000461.1:0-3740 GCA_050119415.1 Chromatiales bacterium
GTGGTAGAGTTTGAACATTCAGGGAAATGTGATGTTTCCAGCGCGGAAATTGCTGCAACTGTTTTTGTGTCGTTTTGTTGAGTACGCTTTCGATAATCGGCCATATCTGTTGCTCATCTATGGGTTTTAATAGATATGCATCGATCTTCGAATTCTTTATTTGTGTTCGCGTGCTGGGTACTGCGTCGGCTGTAAGTGCAATGATGGGGGTGTAGCTGCTCGCAAGCTTTTCATATTCGCGGATCTTGAGCGCTGCTGTAGTGCCTTTCATGCCGGGCATGTGAATGTCCATTATGATTAAATCGTAATAGTTTTTAATTGCAAGGTTGACAGCCTCATGACCGTCGCTGGCTTCAGTGACAATGGCGCCTTTATCTCGAATCAACGTACTGATTAACTTGAGATTGATCTCGTTATCATCAACAACAAGAATTTCTTTTCCAGTAAGCATACCTCTGAAGCGGTCAATGGGGCTCGTGGATTTGTAGGTATAGCTCTGGTTCGGTTTGGAAAAGATTTCACCGAGTGCGCTTTTCAGTATCTGAGTGGTGATCGGCTTGGAGAGGTACCAATCGCCACTGAGGCTTTGGTACTGGTCGATGATGGTTTTTTCGGTAGCGCTCATAAGAATGATGAAAGGGAGCCAGCAGATGTCGCGTAATCGACGGATCTCGGACTCGGCAAACCCTGAGTGGATCTCTTCATGACCGAATCCCAGCACGATCAGATCCGCTTGTGGACTGCATTCGATTGGAAATTCATTGGTGATAACTTCGATATCGAAAGAGTTCAATAGATGCTGTATCGAAAGTCGAGATAATTGGTGCTTATCGGCAAGGATGGCGCGCTTTCCGGCATATGAAGTGACAGCGTGCGAAGCTCCAACGGTTTGGGATGCCATAATAAGAGGAAGTTCGACGATAAAGGTTGAGCCAAAACCTAACGTGCTCACGAGCTTGATGTCACCATTCATGGATTGAGCAAGCTTTTTACAGATGCTTAGGCCTAGCCCAGTGCCTCCGTAGGTGCGGCTGGTTGAGGTGTCAGCTTGTTGAAAGGTTTCAAAAAGACTTTGCTGGGCTTTTTTACTGATTCCTATGCCTGTATCAGCAATACTGAATTTGAGTTTCTGTGTGTTTTGGCTATCTTCATCGACCATTACACGTACAATGACTTCACCTCGATGGGTGAATTTAATGGCATTATTGACAAGGTTTACCAGTATTTGTCTGATGCGTGTCTCGTCACCTATCAGAATCCTGGGTACATCCGAATAGATGAGTAGAATTAGTTCAATGTGCTTATCGTGAGCAGATGGTGAAAGTAGGGAGATTGGCTCTTCAAAACAGTCTGAGACATTGTAAGGAGCTGTCTCAGGCTCGAGTTTGCCGTACTCCAATTTGGAGTAGTCGAGAATCTCGTTGATGATATCCAGTAGGTTGGTCGCCGATTTTGAAATAGTCTTAACCAGATCATGCTGTTTTTTTGTAAGATCGGTCTTGAGTAAGAGATTGGTGAAGCCCAAAACACCGTTCATCGGCGTTCTTATCTCGTGACTCATATTGGCTAGAAACTCGGTCTTGGCCTTGCTGGCTGAAAGGGCTCTTTTCTTTGCTAGATCGAGCTCAACATTCTGAATTTCAAGTGCCTCCATGGTTTGGGTCAAGTCGCTGGTTGCCTGGTCGATTTGCTGCTGCAAGGTTTCATGGGAGTTATAGATCTCGGCAGCCATGGTATTGAAGCCTTCCTCAAGGCTTCGGAATTCACCGGATGAAGCCTCAGGTACGCGTACTGAGAAATCGCCGTCACGCATTTTGATAACAGCTTGTGTCAGACGCGTGATTGGGCGAATGATGCCACGTGTGAGGGCAAGGGTGATGATAAAAGTCGCAAAAAGTCCAATCGTAAGCATGATCAGCGAATTTACAATAATTGTTCGCCTGTTTTCGTTCAATCTTGACTTGTCCATGTAGACAACGACGGTGCCCATGCCTTCATGTATCAGCATGCCGTTAGTGGGTAGTTGTTCGGGATAGTCTGTGGCCTGAATGTCACTAATACTGAATTCGGCGGGTGCAGAGAATTCTGCGAAAGGGATGTGATTTCGCTCTGCCGATTTTTTCAAGTGAGTGAGTAGAATTCCCTGATTATCAAATACTTTGACCGCATGGACATCAGTTTGATGAAATACTGGCTTCAAGCTTTGGTCAAGAATGGATTTGTCCCTGGTGAATATGCCGTAGACACTGATTGCCGCAGCTTCGTTAACGATTGAATGTCCCAACTCGTTGAATGACTCGGAAAGGCGGTTGAGTTGGGAGTTTATGAGATAGGTGGTCAATGAAAGAGCGAGCAACAAAGCTGGCAGAATTCCGAGCAACAGCGCCTGAACTCGTAATGAACCAATGAAGCGGCTCATTTGATTAACTCCTGTGAAATTTCATGTTTCACATCACTGGGTGATACAAGTGGTAGTCCTAATGAGCGCGCCACTTCAAAATTGATGGATACTGAGAAATAAGTGGCATGCTGTAAGTGATTTTCAATATAGCCGTTGTGGATGAATTCAAGCACTACGTCTGATAATTGGCGTGCGATGTTCTCAGGAGAGGTATAGACAGCTGCTGCAGCGCCTGCCTTGACATAGGCGGATGAGAAACCAATCACGGGAACATTGTTGCGATATGCGGTCGTTAATATATGGTGGATTGTGCGGCTGTTGTGAATCCGTGCGTCGGGCAGTGCCAGCAGGACATCAATATCGTTCAGGATATAACTCAAGGCTTCGCCGATATTACGTTCATTACTTACAATACTGGTCATGAGTGTCATATTCAGCCGATTTGCGTTCTCGGTAAGGCTGTCGATGTTGTCAATGTCGCTTGCATGAATCAACACTCCCACACGGCTAGAACGAGGGATCACCGTTTTGATCAGGTCGAAGTAGCGTCTATACGGCTGGTCAATATAGATTTCAGCAAGCGCTCCGCTTTCCGGTGATGGCCATCTATTGCGGCTTTGGTAAGGCAGCATGGCGTATATTTGGTTGCCGTCAAAAGGCAGGCTTTTTAGCCAGGCTGTGGCCTTGGTGCCCAGTGTGATAGTGAGAAATGCATCTTCGAGCTGATCAGGAAGTGTTTCATCGACGGGATTTTCCACAAAAGCAAGATCGATACACTCGGCATGTATTTCATCGCATCCTTCGATGATGAACTGTTCTGTGGCGCTGGCAACTTTGTCATAGACTGGAGAGTCGCCACTCATGATAAAAACCATAGGCTTTATATTATCGTCAGAACATAGATTGAAGGGAAAAACCAAGAGCGTGAGTGATAGCAGAATCGAACAGGCATGAGCAAGCAGGCCCCGTGATGATGCGACGGCGAGTCTAGGAGGATTGAAGGATGTTAGCCGAGGCAAACCGTTCTCCATGTTAAATAGTGCCGCCCTTTTGGAAGCTCACCATTAGAACGATGTTTTAAATTGAAGGTAAGCCCGTTTTTTCCATACATTCTTATTGATACCGCTGTTGTAAAATTCGAGGCTCTCTCCATTTAAGTGTTGTAGCAATAGTGAAATCTCTGAATCTGAATTGAGCAATTTGAAACGTTTGGCCAGTCTCAGGTCAAGCCGCTTGTATTCGGGCACGGGATCACCTTCGCCATACCAGGAAACGGAGTCCGTATAATAGTAAACCGTGCTTGCATCGAAACCGAAGTCAAAACGATGGCTGAGCAATA
>JASFJY010000462.1:0-3727 GCA_050119415.1 Chromatiales bacterium
ACCTTGCGCCACTCATTCGCAACCCACCTGCTGGAGCGGGGGCAGGATATTCGCACCATACAGGATCTGCTTGGACACGCCGATGTCTCAACCACCATGATCTACACCCATGTGGCTGGACGTGGTGGGCAGGGTGCGAAAAGTCCGTTGGACAGGCTTTAATGATCTAATGATCTTATTATTTTTACGTGCACTCAGCGGATATCGCTGTGTAGCCGTTTGCTTCTGGTGCTGCCAACTGCGCCCTACCCTGTTTATGAGTGAAATCGAGGCGGGCCGTGAACAAACAGGATGAGTGGAGTGAGATATATTGAGCAGACAAAAAAACGGGGTGCTGAAAAGCACCCCTAAAATACCGGTATTTCTACCGGCGGAGGATCATCTGTTGACGGCTACTGTCTGCGCTCATCCAGCCAGTTGGCGATAGCGGGCGTCACCTCTTTCTGCGCCTTGCCGCTGACGTAGATGCCGATGTGGCCGCCCGGGAAAGAGAGTTCGGTGTAGTCCTTGGTTCCGGTCAGGTCACGCAGGGCGCGGGAGGCGTCCGGCGGCACCAGGTGGTCCTGCTCGGCGTAGATGTTGAGTATCGGGCAGGTGATATTCTTCAGGTCGACGCTGCGAGCACCGATCTTTACGCCGCCGCTGAGGAAGCCGTTGCGCTGATAGAACGCCTTGATGAACTGGCGGAAGGTCTCGCCGGCCTGGTCGGGACTGTCGAAGATCCACTTCTCCATGCGCAGGAAGTTTTTCAGTTTGTCCTCGTCTTCCAGCACGTCGACCATGCTGAGGTACTTCTGCCCGGTAAGACTGAAGGGTTTGAGGGAGAGGAAGGTCCAGTTGAGCAGTTCGCCGGGCACGTTGCCGAGAGTATCGATCATCATGTCGATGTCGATGTCCTGCACCCAGGCGGAGAGCATGTTGTCCGGCGTTTTGAAGTCGACCGGGGTGACCATGGTGATCAGGTTCTTCACCTTCTCCTGATAGAGCGCGGTGTAGCAGAGGCTGAAAGCCCCGCCCTGGCAAATACCGAGCAGGTTGATCTTGTCCAGCTTGTGGCGCTTGCGAATCAGGTCGACGCAGCGGTCGAGGTAACCGTTGATGTAGTCGTCCATGGTCAGGGAGCGGTCGGCCTCGTCTGGGTAGCCCCAGTCTATCAGGTAGACGTCCTGGCCGGCGGCCAACAGGTTGCGCACGGTGGAGCGGTTCTCCTGCAGATCGGTCATGTAGGGCCGGTTGACCAGGGCGTAGACAATCAGTGTGGGTATCGGGCTCTGTACTACATCAGCCGGCGCTTCGTAACGATAGAGACGCAGCTTGTCCTCGGCATAGATCTCGACCTTGGGGGTAACGCCGGTATCGATCTTCTCCGCGTTCAACAGGTTCTGGCAGCCTTTGCCGAGCTTGCGGCTGTAGTCGAGCATCTCCTCGGCAAGCTGGTCGGGGCGTAGGTTGAATGGATGCACGTCGCTTCTCCTCGGTTGCAAACGCAGTTTGGTGTCGATATGTTCGCTAAATCGGGTTGGCGCTCTGATCAGCTGTCGCTACGCTTGGCAACCGCCTTTTTCTTACTGCCTGCCTTCTTTGCTGCTTTTTTAGCCGGCGTTGCCTGCTGAGTTGTTTCAGATTTTTCCGCAACCGGTTGGCGCAGCGCCATCATCTGCTCTTTCATCAATTCCATTTCGGCACGTAACACCTTGAACTCACGGCGGGACTCTTGCAGACGGTCCTGCAGGGTACGCAGCTCCCTGCGGGTCGGCATGTTGAGGCCGCCCAGGCTCTCGTCGACCATGAGGCTCAGCTTCTGCTTCACCGCCATCAGGGCGTTGACCAGCCGGCCGTGAATCTTAGCGTACTCCGGGGTCATCACCTGCTCGCCGTAGACCTCCTCGCTACTGCTGACCCAGAGATCAAAGAGGCCACGGGCGCTGTCGATCTGCTTGTCCTCGTCGGCCAGCTCCTGCACTTTTTCGCGCAGGCGGTTGGCTGACAACAAGCCGAGATTAGAGAAGAAGCGCATGTAGTCGGCCAGTGCGCGCTGGTATTCCACAACACGTCGCAAAAGTTTTTTATACTGCCCCTCCTCCTCGCGCATGTAGCCGAGGCCGGGAGCGCTGAGGAAACGTTCGATACCTTCGGTATGAGACATATTGCGCAACAGGTCGCCCGGCACCAGGGAGAGGGAGGAGACCATCCGCTGCCAGTTGTCCAGCGGCATTTCCCAGAATGCCATCATTTTGTGCAGGACGTCATCGCCGGTTGTCTCGGTGCCGCTGAAGAGATTCTCCATACTCCCGGAGAACATCTGCTGCAGATCGGCGACGGTCCGGTTGGCCGCATCCTGCCAGCTGTGGCTTTCTGCGGCATTCTGGTAGTAGTCCTCGGCCAGATGGAAGAAGCGCTTGCTCTGCTCCATCATCTTTTCCATAAAGTCCCGATTGAAATCGGTGGTCGCGGGAGCGACCGCCTGCCACCAATGGTCCATGGCGCTCTCGAGGGGGGATTTTGCCGGTTTCTCCAGCCCCATGGCTTGGCGACTCATCTCTGCCCAGTTCTCCCAGTATTTCTGCTGGGTCTTCATCCAATCCTCGTTCCAGAAAGGTGAATTATTCATTGGGGGTGGTCCTATCGCTTGTTCGATTGGCTATGTTTTGACTCATCTGAGACTTTCAACACCTGTCAATCCGGCATAGACCGGAATCTAACCCGAATGTTTCATCCGGGTACGCCATAATCGCACCGGGCTAGCAACACAGGGGCATGGTTTTCCTGAGATTTCTGATCTGCGCGCCACTTGATCCGGCGTGACGCTTGAATCGGCGCCTGCCGAAGCAGTGTCCTAATTAAGCTAGCAACAAAATTTGTGCGCCGCAACATTTTTTGCTACAACATTTACGGTGTCGGACAACAATGCCCTATAAGCAAGCCGGCGGTAGCGCTTGACAAGAGCGGCTTTGCACAAGAGTGAAGCATCCATTTCATCCATGCATTCAAGAGAGGATTTCAGATCGTGAGTGAAAACATCGTCATCGTCGCTGCCGCGCGCAGCGCCATCGGCACATTCGGAGGCAGCCTGGCAGGAATTCCCGCTCATGAACTGGGAGCCAAGGTGATTGCGGGCCTGCTGCGGAAGACAGGCGTCAAACCCGAGCAGGTAGACGAGGTCATCCTCGGCCAGGTGCTTACCGCCGGCGTCGGCCAGAACCCGGCGCGCCAGGCCAGCCTCGCTGCCGGTCTGCCGGTGGAGACCCCCTCCTTGACCATCAACAAGGTCTGCGGCAGCGGCCTCAAGGCGGTCCATCTGGCCATGCAGGCTATCGCCTGCGGCGACGCCGAGATTGTCATCGCCGGCGGCCAGGAGAACATGAGCCGCGCCCCCCATGTGCTGCCAAATTCCCGCAACGGCGCCAAAATGGGCGACTGGAAGATGGTGGACACCATGATCGTCGACGGCCTGTGGGACGCCTTCAACAACTACCACATGGGCACCACGGCAGAGAACATCGCTGGGAAGTTCGGTTTCAGCCGCGAGCAGCAAGACGCCTTCGCCGCCGACTCCCAGCAGAAGACCGAGGCCGCCCTCAACGCCAACCTCTTCGCCGACGAAATCATTCCCATCGAGATTCCCCAACGCAAGGGCGATCCCATCGTCTTTGACAGAGATGAGTTTCCCCGCCCCGGCACCACGATAGAGAAGCTGGCCAAGCTGCGCCCCGCTTTTTCCAAGGAG
>JASFJY010000463.1:0-3717 GCA_050119415.1 Chromatiales bacterium
TGAGCATCACTCGGGTATTCGCTATCGGTGGCCGCGGTGACCTGCTCTACCGCCTGATTCCAGGCAGCCACTTCCGTGGTTATCTTGTCACGCCATTCGACCGCTGAGTGCCAGTCGCCCAACTCCGCGCTCAATCGCTGCAAACCCACAAGGGCATCACAACGCAGCGGTACCGCCCGATGTTTGACGGCATCGAAGGGATTCACGTTGAGCGAGACCAGCGGCACCCCCGGATTGGAGAACAGGGTGCGCGAACCGGTGGTGAAATCCTGAAAGCGCGTGCCCACGGCGATCACCAGGTCGGCCTCGGCCGCCAGCTGGTTAGCGGCCGAGGAACCGGTCACACCCACCGCGCCCACCTGGCAGGGGTGATCCCAGACTAAGGCGCCCTTGCCGGCCTGTGTCTCGCAGACCGGAATGCCGTGGGCGGTGCAAAAGCTGTCCAACTCCTTGCCGGCATCCGAATAGTGCACGCCGCCACCGGCGATCAACAGGGGTTTTTTCGCCTTGCGCATCAGTTGCACTGCCTGCTGCAACTCCCCATCGTCAGGCGCGAAGCGACGCAGCCGATGTACGCGCTCCTCAAACAGCCACTGGGGATAATCGTAGGCCTCGGCCTGCACGTCCTGTGGCAGCGCCAAGGTGACCGGTCCGCATAGCTGGGGATCGGTAAGTACCTCTATGGCGGCCGACAGGCTGCCGATGAGCTGTTCCGGCCGCTCGATACGATCGAAATAGCGCGACACGGGGCGAAAGCAGTCATTGGCGCTGATGGTGGGATCGGTGAAGGCCTCCAACTGCTGCAGTACCGGATCCGGCACACGGTTGGCGAAGGTGTCGCCGGGCAAAAACAACACCGGCAGGCGATTCACGTGAGCCAGCGCGGCCGCCGTCACCATATTGGTGGCGCCGGGTCCGATGGAGGTGGTGCACGCCATCATGCGCCGGCGGCTGTGGGTTTTGGCGAAAGCGATCGCCGCGTGGGCCATGGCCTGTTCGTTGTGGGCGCGATAGGTGGGAAAGGTGTTGCGTACCGGATAGAGGGCCTCACCCAGCCCCGCCACGTTGCCGTGACCGAAAATCGCCCAAACGCCACCGAACAGGGGGTGGATCTGGCCGTCGATATCCACCTTCTGGGCGGTCAGAAACCGCACCAGCGCCTGCGCCATGGTAAGTCGAACGGTTGTTGTGCTCATGTTGAAGATGCCTAAAGGTTTAAATACAAACTCATCATGCTGCCGCGCGCTTGCGCTCTGTCCACAGACCGATCAATTCCCGATACTTGCCGGCTACGGCGCTGATCAGCGCAGGGTCGTCGATGCTATTGGAGAGCCAGGCGCGGGACGGCGCATCGAATACGCTGCGCCCGACGGCGAATCCCTTGCACAGGGGCCGGTCGGCGGCGGCGGCGAATCCTTTGCGCAATTCATCGAACGGCGCGCCCAGTCCCAACAGCAGCACACCGCGGCAGTAGGGATCGCGCTCATTGACCAGCTTTTCCACATGGTTCCAGACCTGGGGCGACATGGGCGGAAGCTTCCACCAGTCCGGACGTACACCCAGGTTGTAGAATCGCTGCATGGCACGGGCCAGGGTCGCGTCGTCGCTGGCCGATCCGCGTGGTGCAATGACCTCCAACAACAGCTCATGGCCACTGGCAACGCAGGCGCGGTAAAGGCTTAGCACCTTCTGTTCCTGTCGGTAACGCATCTCGGCGTTATCGTCGGGATGGAAAAACACCAGACATTTGACTACATGCTCCAGCGGCCAGCTCGCAAGGCGGGTTCCCAGGTCATCGCCACCCTCGAACTCCAGCGGACGCGACTTCGGCTGCTCCACGGGGCGACCGATCCACCAGCCGGCTCCCGTAACCCTGTCGAGCGCATCGCGGCCGTAGGTGTCGTCGATCAAGACGCCATGCTGCACCTCCGGCCCGACACCTTCACTGCCTTGTATCACCGCATCCACCAACAGATTCTTCAGCTGTGGAATGCGTTGGGGGTCTGCGCCCACGTCACGCGCCATGTCATGAAACTGGGCGCGATGATCGAAAGCCAGTATGGACATGTTGCGCCACTGCCCGCGCCGGGTCGTTACCCGATGCAGATGAACCAAGTCCGGATCCCGATCGGGTTGCGCGCTGTTTTCCGAGTTGGCGAGAAAATAGTCCAGCTCCGTGGATGTGGGCATGGCCGGAGCGCAACCATGGCGGGAGACCACCAGCGCCCCGCAGGCATTGGCGTAACGCAGGGCCTGCTCGAATCCTTCATCGCGCAGCCAGCCGCGCAGGAAACCGCTCATGAACGCATCACCCGCCCCCAGCACATTGAGCACCTCCACACGCACGCCCGGTACGCTGATACCCTCGTCCAAGCTATCGGGTATGGCGCCAGCGAAAACCACGGCGCCCAGGGCGCCGCGTTTGACCACCAGCGTGGCGTCGGTAAGGGTTCGAATCGTACGCAGGGCCTCCAGGGTGTCGGTGGAGCCGCCCGCGATATGGACCTCCTCTTCGGTACCGACAATCAGATCGAAATCCGCCAATACCCCCTGCAGCATCTTCGTGACCTTGTCGTCGGCGACGAAACGGTTCTCGCCTTCGCCGCGACCGGTGAGTCCCCAGAGGACCGGGCGATAGTCGATGTCCAACACGGTCCTGACGTCGTTGGCGCGCGCATAGCCCAGGGCGATTTTACAGGTTTCATAGGTTGAGGGCGTCGAGAGATGGGTGCCGGTAATCGCCAGTGCGCGCGATGAGGCGATGAACGCCTCGTCGAAATCCTCGGGGCTGATCGCCATATCCGCGCAGTTTTCCCGATAGAAGATCAGCGGGAAGGTATCGCGGTCTTTGATTCCCAGGATGACCAGCGCGGTCAGCCTGTGATCGTCGGTCACCACATGACTGACATCCACGCCCTCGGCTTGCAGTGTTTCACGCACAAAACGCCCCATGTGTTCGTTGCCCACCCGCGTCAACATGGCGGATCGCAAACCCAGCCGCGCGGTGCCGACCGCCATGTTGGAACTGGATCCGCCGGTGTATTTGGCAAAGCTCCCCACATCCTCCAGGCGGCTGCCGATCTGCCTGGCGTAGAGATCCACCAATGCCCGCCCGAGGCAAATCAGGTCCAGGCTCTTGTCACTACTCATCAGCTTGCAACTCCTTGGGAAACCAAAATTCGGCCTGCGCATCTTGGGTCCAGGTGTGTTCGGGGTCGAACTCGGGTACGGTATAGGGCCGCTCGGGCAGGTGACGTATCACCCACGCGTACCACATGCCGTAACCGGGAGCGGCGGTCTGCGGATGATCCAGGCCGTCAAAGATCTTTACCGTGTCGTAGTTGCGCACCTTGTAGACCGTCTCGCCCAGTTCGGCATGACCGTAGCCCTGCGGCTTGGTGAAGCGGTAGTGGTAGATCTCGGGCTGAGGATGGTGATGGGGCGGATAACTGGACCAGCGCCCCGGCATGGTAACCACCTCGCCCAGGACCAGTTCAGCGTTGGGATCGGAGTTGCCGCCATCGAAGATGGTGCGTACGAAACGCAGGCAGGCGCCACCCACATGCCCCTTGCCACGGTGCTCATTGGCCACTTCGGTAAAAACGCGCGGTGGGAAAGTCCGGGCATTGGCTGTCTCGTAGCGGGTGAATTCGACTTCGCTCAGACAACGCATACGCACCGGTGTGCCGGCGCAGACATGCAGGCAGCTGGGTGACT
>JASFJY010000464.1:0-3715 GCA_050119415.1 Chromatiales bacterium
GCTGGGGGTGTAGTCGGCATCGTTGATGGTGGTCACCAGGTTGGTGTAGCACTGTCCCATGCTGGCCTCCTTGCCGTTGATGCCGATGCGCATCCCCTCCAGCGCAATGGTGCCCGGGGTGTAGCTTTCGTCCAGGTTGATGAAACGCGGATCCCGGAACAAGTAGCTGTAGTTGTCGTACTGGCTCACTTCAAACAGGACATAGCTCTGTGACGCCTCCACCAGCGAGGAGACATCGAACAGCAGGAAGTACTTCTCACCGACGCCGGCGGCTAAATTCTGTTGTATCTGACTCTCCGTCATTGCCCGGTTGTGGATCGCTAGCAGGCGGACCTTGCCTTCCCAGGGGAAGTCGTTGGAGGCCTCGTTGCCCAGCACCAGGGCATAGCTGTCGTCCCAATCGTTGAGGTTGCCGACGGCGGTCTCATCGACATTGCCAGTGAAGACGCCATTGACATAGATGCGCCGGCCGTTGCTGGGATCGAAGGTGACCACCACATGCTGCTCTGCGGCCTGCAGTACCTCGTCGTCGTCCGTAGTGGAATGGGCCGGTTCGCCGTTGCCGTCGGTGGTGCTGGAGCGATGCATGAAGTTGTAGTTGTAGAGTGTCTGACCGAGGGTGAAGTTGCGTACGTCAGCGCCGGCTGAATAGCTGATGATGCGTGCCGGTCCCTCCTGGGTGACGTTGGCCGGTACCACCCAGGCCTCGATCGAGTACTCGCCGGTGGCCCGAATCAGCTGCGCGAGTTTGCTGCTGTCGCTGGTTGTGCCCTGGGCTTTGCCGTTGCTGCCGAACTCGATGCCCCAACCCTCGACCCAGGAGACGTCGCCGGAGAAGTTCAGGTTGATGGCCGGATCGACACCGCTGGTGTCGTAGGCGATGTTGCCGGTGCCGGTCTTAAACTCGTAGAGTGCGATGAGATCGCTCTCATGGCGGCTGCCGCCGCTGGCGACTATACCTTCCGGCATGGAGAGCGCCCGGCTGACCAGCAGTGCCGGATCGATGGGGGTGGGTGAAATGGCGTCGGCCATCTGGGTGATCGCCGTTTCCATATCAGCGGCGTTGCTGGGGCAGTCGTCCCAGCAGTTGTGCAGTTCGATCAGGCGTTGCACCAGGCGGGAGTTGGTCGGCGTGTCGAGGTCGATGGAGTTCCTCGCCGCCGCATAGGCCAGGTCAGCATCGCTCTCGGCGAAGTAGGGGGACTGGGGTGAGGTGGCGGTCTCGATATGGCATTCGACGCAATATTGAGTCAGCAGCGGGTGTACATAGGTCGCAAAGAGGCTCGAGTCGTCGGGGAACTGCTTGCTCTCGCCGACCACGTGGTCGACCGGCGCCTCAAGTTCAATCTCTCGTCCGGTGACTGCCCCGGTGCCGACCCAGGCTTCGATATAGTTGGTGATGATGTCGGCGCAGGCGCTGTCGCTCGCCTCCCAGCAGTTGTGACCGTTGGCGACCTTGGTCACCAGCGCCGATTCATCGGGCTGCGCGCGGTTAATGTAGGAATTGACCGCTTCGTAGGCCAGGTTGACGTCGTCATCCCGTACGAACAGCGGAGCTTGCCCTGCCGTGCCGTGACAGGCGCCGCAGCGATTCTGCGCTCGCAGCGGCTCCCACAGGCTGATACGGAAATTCTGTATATCATCCGTCCGCGCGGCGGGTCCGTTATAGGAGTTGTTGGTGACGTTTGTCGACGGTACGCTCTCTGTACTCACGCCATCCTGGCAACCCTGAAGCCCCAGGCCCGCAAGGATTGAGATGCTGATTGCGATGAGCCTGTACGCCCGTCCCTGAGAGGTTTTTTCCGGATTTTGCATGATCAATCTCTTGGCTGCGATAGCTCAATCCCCCATGCAATAGACAGCGGCTTGGGCAAACACCTGCTTCATGTTATAGCCGGATTTAAAATTGCTTGTCATGGTGTCGATTTGGCTAAGGTCCAGACTGTCCTCGGGAGTGCGCAGACAGACCGCTTCGAACGCCTTGGTGACCTGGCATTCGGCAAAGGCGTGGCTGTTGGCCAGCTCAACTCCCATCGATTTGGCGCCATTCCCGTGGTCCGGCAGGCTGCTGTTCCATCCCAAAACAGAGTTGGGGCCCTCACGCCAGTAGTTGATCCAGCTGTCGTCAAAGGTGGCGTAGCCGTCCTTGAAGTTGTTGCTGTTGATCAGATATTTTGCCTGCACGACGTTCGCTGTGTAGACCAATTGGCCCATGTCGAAATAGGCCTCTTCATCGGCTCCATCGGGTACTTCAGGGTACTGAAAGTCGTAGTAGGCATAGGCCTCGGCTAAAGGCTCCATTCCCGCATGACAGCCCAGACAGTTGTTAAAGTAGACTCGGCTGTCGCCGCCCGGGCTGCGCGCCACATCTTGGCGGATCCTATCGGTGGGGCGGGTGGGATCCTTGATCATCTCAAGGTCGCGGCAGAGGTGGTTCAGTACGGTGAAGCTTAGCATCGCCCGGTTGGTGCCGTCGATGAAGAAGGCGCGCGCTGCGGCACGGGTGGTGACGACACCGGCGGTAGCTTGGGATGGCAGGCCGGTGACGCTGGACTGGGTCGTCCGCACCAGCACGTCTTTCAGGTCCAGGCCCTGATTTTCCATCTCCTCGTAATGATTGTTATTGCTGTTGGAGTAGGCCGGAAGCGAGCTTGGACCGACGTAGAGAATGTTACCCGAGAGCACCTCTCTGAAATCGATCTCGTCGCGTACCATGCCGATCACGGTTGCGGTGTAGTCGTTTAGCGGGGCGAACACCGTCTTCTCTTCATTGGTCCAGGGCGTAACCCAGTTTTTGAGCGTCACGTTATAGAAATCGGGGTGTTCGATGGCCAGCATCGCAGCGTCCAGAGGCTGGTCGCTATCGATGAGATCTTCCATCTGCTGCAGCGTGGTATCGCTCGGCGGTACCCCCGCCAGACGGTCGTGTATGCGTTTGGCTTGTTCCCGCGGGCCGGCGGACGCAATACCGCTTGCTATCACCAGCATCGACAAGAACAAGCCGATGACCCTGCGCTTGATCGAGCCTTGTGCGCTGTACTTCAGTTTTGACATGCCAGAGTGCCTCTGCTCCAGACCTTGGAGCTTTTTTTACGGCGGGGCAACTGCAAGTAAGACCGCCTGAATCTAAATGTTCCTGATTAAGGCTTTCTATATGACTGTTACCTAAAGTCAACCGTTTCAACCCCCAAAATGACGACTGCTTCTCTATCTTGTGACATATCGCACTGATTGAGGTGCTTCTTTTAGTAAACTTTACAACTCTATGATTTGGTTGAATTAATTATGAATTAAATTCCCATTTGGGTGTTGCGCTGCAGAATCGCGTGGCCGCCAACTGAAGGAACCACTCGACATGTACAGCATCCACTCTCGTACCCTATCGAGTTTTCTGGGATTCGCCATACTGCTGCCCTTGTTGGCGGGATGCGGCGGCGACAGTCAGGAAGCCGATCCCGTGGTGGTCGATAAACCTATCGCCTACGTGAAACGACCTCTCATACAAGACACAGAGAGCGACATTCGGGTGAGCCAGTTCTTCGAGGCGGGCGGTGATCTCTACCTGCGTGACCGCGCATCCCCCAGTGCCGGCGAATACAACATCACCGGCCAAGTCACCGGTGGGCAGGGAGATGTGCGCGATGTCTCCGTCTCCTTCGATGGTACGAAACTGCTTTTTTCCCTGCGTATGCCAGATATCGAGGATGCCGATCCA
>JASFJY010000465.1:0-3688 GCA_050119415.1 Chromatiales bacterium
GCTCGCCACTGGTGCCGCGATGGCCGGTGTGACAGCTGCCGAGGCCAAGGCACAAATCAAGTGGAAGATGGTCACCACTTGGCCGAAAAACTTTCCCGGTTTGGGCACCGGCGCGAACCGGTTGGCCGAGGCGATCAACGAAATGAGCGGCGGGCGTATGCACGTCAAGGTCTACGGTGCGAAAGAACTGGTACCGGCCTTTGAGGTTTTCGACGCGGTGGCGCGCGGTACCGCCGAGATGGGTCACGGCGCCGCTTACTATTGGAAAGGCAAGAGCGAGACGGCCCAGTTCTTCTCCACGGTACCCTTCGGTTTGACCGCCCAGGAGATGAACGGCTGGCTCTACTACGGCGGCGGCCTGGAGATGTGGCGCGAACTCTACAAGCCCTTTGGCCTTATTCCGGCTCCGGGTGGCAACACGGGTATGCAGATGGGTGGCTGGTTCAATAAAGAGATTAACAGCGTCAAGGACCTGAAGGGCTTGAAAATGCGTATTCCCGGCCTCGGTGGCGAGGTGCTGAAGCGGGCCGGCGGCACACCGGTGAACCTGCCGGGTGGCGAGCTCTTCACCTCTTTGCAGTCGGGGGCCATCGATGCCACCGAATGGGTCAATCCCTACAATGACTTGGCTTTCGGGCTCTTCAAGGCGGCTAAGTACTATTACTACCCGGGTTTTCATGAGCCAGGCACCACTCTGGAAGCACTGATTAACCAGCAGGCTTTCGAGGCGCTGGCGAAGGATCTACAGGCCATTGTGCTGAATGCCTGCAAGGTGGCCAATCAGGAGATGCTGGCCGAGTACACCGCGCGTAACCCGGCGGCCCTCAAGACCCTGGTGGAAAAGCATAAGGTCGACATCCGCACCTATCCGGACGATGTGATAGCGACTTTGCGCAACTATGCGGGGGAAGTGGTGGAGGAGCTGGCGGCAAAGGATCAGTTCGCGCGCAAGGTCTATGACTCCTATATGAGTTTTCTCAAGGGTTCACGTCAATGGGGCTCCATCGCCGACTTCGCCTATCTGCAGGCTAGGGACAAGGTTTGATAGGGCGAATCGCGCGACGTGGAGGTGGGCGGGTTAACAGTTCCCTCCCACCCTGCCCCTCTTTCGCAGAGTGATGGGACTCACCTGCCGGGAACCTCTGATTAATTCTGGATCAAGGCGAAGAGCCACATAATGGCCGGCTGTCGGAAAACTTTTCAACGCAGAGCCGGAGTACTGAAGCCGTCACACACCGCTTCATGAATTGATCAGAGGTTCCTTCAACACACCTATAAAGCAATATTCGCAACCACTTCAGCAACATCGTGACACTCCCTCCCCTCTCCCTCTACATCCACGTCCCCTGGTGTGTGCGTAAATGCCCCTACTGTGATTTCAACTCCCACGCAGTGACCGGCATCCTCGACGAGAAGGGCTATGTCGATGCTCTGCTGGCCGACCTGGAGATTGAGGCGCCCTTGATTGGCGACCGGACCTTGATGTCGATCTTCATTGGCGGTGGTACGCCCAGTCTCTTAAGTCCAACTGTCATCGGCAGGTTGTTGCGAGAAGTGCGCAGCCGACTGCCCTGGTCGGGCGAAATCGAGATCTCAATGGAAGCCAATCCCGGGGCCGTGGAGTCGATGAGGTTCGCTGCCTTGCGAGAGGCGGGCGTGAACCGGCTCTCCATCGGCGTGCAGAGCTTCCACGCCGAGAGCCTGCGGGCCCTTGGGCGGATACATGGCCCGGACGAGGCGGTGCGGGCGGTGGAATTGGCCCGGTGCGGTGGTTTTGAGCGTATTAACCTTGATCTGATGTTCGGTCTGCCGGTACAGACCGAAGCGCTGGCGCTGGCGGATGTGAGAACTGCCGTTGATCTCAACGCCGAACACCTCTCTTACTACCAGCTGACTCTGGAGCCGAACACCCTGTTCTATGAAGAGCCGCCGACGCTGCCAGGCGAAGAGAGACTCTGGGATATCCAGCAGAGCGGCCAACGTTTGTTGCAGCAAGCGGGATATGAACAGTATGAGGTGTCGGCCTTTTCTCAAGCCGGCAGACAGTGCCGGCACAACCTCAATTATTGGCGCTTCGGCGACTACATCGGCATTGGCGCCGGCGCCCACGGCAAGCTTTCAGGGTTGGACGGTAGCATCCAGCGACGCTGGAAAAAGCGGCATCCAAAAGCGTATTTGAGCGGTGCATTCAGCGCAACGCCACTGCAGGGCAGCCGGCTGCTGACGCCGGAGGACCGAATTGTTGAATTCATGATGAATGCGCTACGGTTACGCGATGGGGTTGAGTCCGAGCTGTTCCAGGCGACCACTGGCCTGGAGTTGCAAGCGGCCGCGCAGATGATTGACGAGGCGCGAAAGCGGGGTCTGTTGCGCGAGGAGCCGTCGCGGATCTGTGCAACTCCGCTAGGATTCAAATTCCTTTCTGATCTGCTCGAGATTTTCGCGGTTGAGAAACATCATTAATTGTGAGATGCGGGACGAGATCGGGGGTTTTCTGCGACTAGCCCGAATGAAACATTCGGGCTAGTAGTGCCGGGAGACCATTCTCCCACGGTGCCTTTATCCCTGCAGCTGGGCGCTGTTATCTGTTGGGGTGCCTTGGTTGTTGGGTGATGCAAAACACTTACGGTTGACTGTTGAAGTATATGCAGCGGCTTGAATTTCTGAATGGTCGGCGACGGAACTGACCGGTCGCCGTGTCCTGTAAAGGTATCAGGTATCGAGTCGGCACTGCTCTAAGAAGTTTTCGAGCCCGATTTCTTCCGCATAGGCCTTGAGGATTTTCGGTCGTTTGCCCTTCTCTTTTACCTCGAAGACCTGTTCCGGCGCGACCGGTACATTGCCATACTTACCGGCCGGGATCTTCACGCTGACAATGGGTTTCGTGCTACGACCGCGACGCGCTTTGGTCGCCGAGCGTTTTTTTACGGTGCGCTTAGTGGCTGGAGGTGCGCTTTTGCCCTTTTCACGTTCGATTTTGGCTAGGATGCGGCTGATCTGGGTGTAATTGCTGCGGATATAGGCTTCCAAATTGAGCCCATTCTCCTGCAGTATTTCGGCGATCTTGCTCTGCACGTTGGCAAGCGCCTTCTCCTGTTGCTCAGCTTTTTTCTGCTCTTCTTCGAGTTGTGCAAGCTTCGCTCTAAGGCTCTCTATCTCTTTAGTAATGCTGGCCATGGCTTCCTTGTTTAAAATTGGGATGTTAAACCGCGTGATTTTAATACAATTTAGTGATAATGGCCAAATCTGGGTGGCAATCATTGTGTGAATATTGCGATGACGCCTTTCATCTGCGGGCTGCATGAAACGGTCATTACGCCGTATTGAGAAGCGCCCTGTTGGGTCTTTGCTGGCGGTTGCATAAAAATAGAAACTAACTCACGGTTTTTGCGTTTTATTCCTGGAATATTAATAAGGTACAAAGTGTAACCGACCTACGCTGAGCGCGTCCTCGCACCGGCCTCGCCGTCCAGCTGCGGTATTTGCTTAATCTTCAATAGCGGGCTATTGAGGGAGTGGCGCAGGGATGTGTCGTTTACGGGCCTAGGGATGGATGCAATCGCAAATCCACATCTGAGCGACGTTCCCGGCGTGATCATTGCGTTCCCGGATGAAGCATCTGGGCCGGATGACGATAAAATGACGCCCGTGAGTTATCCTTTATAACTATTTGTATATTCAGGTAAAC
>JASFJY010000466.1:0-3675 GCA_050119415.1 Chromatiales bacterium
TCGTGGATGACGGCTCGCAGGACGAGACATCCTCGCTGCTGACAAGGCATTATCCCGACTGCCGTTACCTCTACCAGCCCAATCGGGGTGTCAGCAGTGCCCGCAACCTAGGCATTGCGCAGGCCCGTGGAGAGTGGATCGCCCTGCTCGACTCCGACGACGCCTGGCTGCCCGACAAACTCGCCCTGCAAGCCGAAGCCCTGGAGCAACACCCCGGCTTGCGCCTCTGTCATACCGAGGAGATCTGGATGCGCAACGGCGTCCGCGTCAATCCGATGCGCAAACACGCAAAACAGGGTGGCCGAATTTTCCAGCGCTGCCTGCCGCTTTGCGTCATCTCCCCCTCCTCGGTGGTGCTGCACAAGAGCCTGTTCGAGAAGTACGGAGACTTCGACACCAATCTCCCCGCCTGTGAAGACTACGATCTGTGGCTCCGTCTGTGCGCCCGCGAGGAGGTCCTCTTTCTCGAACGCCCCCTGACAGTCAAGTATGGCGGACACGCAGACCAGCTCTCCCGCCGCTACTGGGGCATGGACCGCTTTCGGGTTCAGGCTCTGGTGAAGATTCTGCGATCGGCGTCACTGAATGAGGCCGACCGCCAGGCCGCCCTCGCTGTCTTGATCGAAAAAGCGGGTATTTTAGCACAGGGCGCCGAGAAGCGCAGCCAGCACAGCCGTGCCGCACACTATCGCCGACTTCAATCCGACTATCGGGCGCAACTGAAAAGCGTATGACTGCCGATACCCTCAATTTGCTGGTGGCTCTGCCGGCCGAGGCAAAACCGGTGATACGCGCCTACGATCTCAGACGCCTGCAGCCGGATGGCGCCTTTCCCCGCTATGGCAGGGGACCACTCACCCTTGTTCTCAGTGGGCCGGGGCGAGACGCAGCCGGCAGTGCCGTTGCCTATATGCTGGAAATGAGCGCCAACAGCCACAGCCACTGGATCAACCTGGGTATCGCCGGCCATGCCCGGCTCCGACCGGGTGACTGCCTTTTGGCCGACAAGCTCCTGGATGTCTCCAGTGGACGACATTGGATGTTGGACCCCGTGACTTGCCTGCCTGGTATCGACGTCGGCCCGCTACGCTGTGTGGTAAATGCGGAGACCGACTTTGCGGTAAATGCGGGCTACGACATGGAGTCCGCCGCCATCGCCCAAGCCCTCGCCCGATTCAATGCGCTCTCAAAACTCCAGGTTCTGAAGGTCGTTTCAGACAATCCAAGCAACCCGAGCCGACGAATCAACGCTAGAATGGTCAGCGAACTGATCGAAGGGGGTCTGCCGACCCTCGAGGCCCTGATCCATCACCTACAGCCCCATGCACAGACTCGCTGAACGCAAAATCCTCGTCACTGGCGCCAGCCGCGGCATCGGTGCCGCCATCACCCGGCAACTGCTGGAGGCCAATTGCCGGGTGATCGCCCTGGCACGGGACTTTTCCGACTGGCCCCCGCAGACCGAGGGTATGGAAATGGTCAGCCTCGACCTCGCCCGGCTGCAGGAGCTGCCCCATCAGCTTGGCGACCTGGCCCGTAACCACCCAGAGCTCGACGGCCTGATCCTCAACGCCGGCTATGGACAGTTCGGCTCCCTGGAGGAATTCTCCTATCCCCAGATCCAGCAGCTGGTGGAAACCAACCTGCTGCAGCATATCTATTTCGCCCGGGCCTTCATACCGCGATTCAAGAAGCAGGGCTGGGGCGATCTGATCCTGATCGGCTCCGAAGCCGCCCTCAGCGGCGGCCGCAAGGGGGCGATCTACTCCGCCTGCAAATTCGGCCTGCGCGGTCTGGCCCAATCGCTGCGCGATGAGTGCAGCGCCAGCGGGGTGCGTGTCAGTCTGATCAATCCCGGCATGGTCGACACCGCTTTCTATGACGGTCTCGACTTCGCCCCTGGCGAGGCGCCGGAGAATCACCTGCGCCCTGACGATGTGGCTCAGGCGGTAAAACTGGTGCTGCAGGCCCCGGCGGGGACGGTCTACGACGAGATCAACCTCAAGCCATTGAAAAAAGTGATCCGCTTCAAGTCATGAGCCGATTCGAGTTCGAACCCATCGGCTATATCGCCTCCTGTTTCAAAGAGAAGTTCGGCATTCCCCGCCAGTCGGGCCTGGTTCCCGAAGCTCGCGGCATTCTGCAAATAGTGCCGCCCTACAACCGGCCGGAGGCCTTTCGCGAGCTGGCCGACTACTCCCACATCTGGCTGACCTTTGTCTTCCACGGCAATCTGCGCCAGCAGTGGAAACCGACGGTCAGGCCTCCCCGGCTGGGCGGCAATCAACGGGTCGGCGTGTTTGCCTCGCGAAGCCCGTTCCGGCCCAATCCGATCGGTCTCTCGGTGGTGCGCCTCGAGCGGCTGGAGTTGGCAGCGAACCGGGTGAGCCTACACCTTGGCGGCATCGATCTACTGGATGGCACGCCAGTACTCGACATAAAACCCTACCTACCCTATGCCGATGCCATCGCGAATGCCCGCTCAGGCTACGCGCCGGCGCCACCGGAGGAAGCCTATGATCTCTGCTTTGCCGCAGCGGCCGAGCGGGCGCTCAGTGCAATGCCGGAAGAGGCGGCGGATGATCTGAGAAAATTGATCCGACACCTGCTCGCGCTCGACCCCCGGCCCGGCTACCGCCGCGGCGAAGCGGAGCAGCGGCGTTACGGCATGCGATTGCTGGACTACGACCTGCACTGGACGATCGATGGAGACCGCCTCATTGTCCTAGCGCTCGATGCCTGTCAGGAACGCAATGGAGCATAACCGGTGAACCGCCGATACAGGCGCCCTGGCTCACCGCGAAACTCTGGGTCACTTGAACTCAACGCATTTATACCAAGCCTGGACGGACTGCTTATACTTCCTGTAGCGGCGGCAAAAAGATATCATTTCCAGGTTATCTTGGCCTGTTACCTCACTGGCATGGAACTCACAGTGATCTATTTTCCCGCATTGAGTGCAAATCGCACTCTAAAAACGACTCTGGATTCTCATGAGCAGCGACAAGACAGTAGAAAAACAAACGACAAAACTGGAACTGATCCAGTCTTTTGTGCATCAAGTACCCGGTAGGGTCTCGGCAATACTCGAGAACTGGCATCAATTGGTTCAGAGCGACTGGGACGGCAAGCTGCTTGATGTCCTGATCGAACGCATAACCACCCTGGCTGAATCCGGCACCAAGTTCGACGTATCCCAGATTACCCAGAGCGGCAACTCACTGATCAGCCACCTCAGTGACTACCACAACACCGGCCTCAAACCCCAACACGACGACGTGGTCGCACTCGATGGCCTGGTCCATGCCTTCAAGGATGCCGCCATCCAAGCCTGTAACCAGCAGGCCGAGACACTGCTGTCAACCGTGCGGAAGAGCGGCGAATCGGTCGAACCGGAAAGCCGCGGGGACTATATCATCTTTCTGCTTGGCATCCCGGAAACGCTGGCAGCCAGCCTGTTGCGCAACCTGAAGGCCCAGGGATTAGACGTTCGCTTGCTGCAGGATGCCAATGAGATGATACATCACTACGACCTCTATCCGGATCAACGCTGTCTACTGATCAGCCACACCGACTGGCTGCAGAGCCTCTTCCCCGAGAGCAAGACGGGCGGCCTCTGGAACAAGGAGAACACACTGCCGGGTCTGCCGGTTGCCTTTATCGCCGACAACAACG
>JASFJY010000467.1:0-3666 GCA_050119415.1 Chromatiales bacterium
CCGGTGCCACGTGAGGGCTACCGCATCGGCGTCAACTTTGCAGGAACGTACCGGGAGATCTTCAATTCCGATTCCGGATTCTACGAAGGCAGCAATCTAGGCAATGGCAAACCGATTATCACCGAAGCAATCGCCTGGATGGGGCGCAACCAGTCGCTCAACCTGACGCTACCCCCTTTGGGAGCCATTCTGTTGAAGAGAATTTAGAGAGAACAGGCTCAGCGTAGGTCGGTTACACTTTGCGCTTTGCTTACATTCCAAATATTAGAATGAAAAACAACAAGTTATCTTGCTTTCTAAGCGACCGAGTAAAACATTCTGGTTAACGTGCGTGTCAATATGGATGGCGAAGCAACCCCCATTGGGTCGAATTACGCTTCGCCAACCCGGCCTGCGGCTCCCTTTACTCCCTGTGGCGGTGAAAATAGTTGATCAGCCCCTTTGTCGAACCATCGTGTTCATGGCTTCGGCCTTTATCCAGCAGTTCCTCAAGAATCACACCGGCAAGCTGCTTGCCCAGTTCCACGCCCCACTGATCGAAAGAGTTGATGCGCCAGATCACACCCTGGACGAAGATCTTGTGTTCATAGAGCGCGATCAGTGAGCCAAGACGACTCGGCGTAATGCGGTCGATGATCAGCGTGTTGCTCGGTCTGTTGCCGGGAAAAATCCTGTGCGGCAGAAGATCAACGATCCGCTCTGCCTCTATGCCAGCCGCCTCCATCTCCTCCCGCGCCTCCTTGCGGGTCTTGCCCCGCATCAGCGCCTCGGTCTGCGCCAGGCAATTGGCGAAGAGCTTGTAGTGATGGTCACCCGATTCGTTGTGACTGTTGACCGGCACCAGGAAGTCGCAGGGGATCATCTGCGTGCCCTGATGGATCAGCTGATAGAAGGCGTGCTGACCATCGGTTCCGGCGGTTCCCCAAATCACCGGACCGGTGGCGTACTCCACCGGACGGCCGAAACGGGTCACCCGCTTGCCGTTGCTCTCCATGTCAGCCTGTTGCAGATAGTCGGGCAGATAGCGCAGGTACTGGTCGTAGGGCAGGATGGCTTGGGTCCGCTCCTGGGCGAAGTCCACATACCAGATACCGAGCAGCGCCATGATCACCGGCATGTTTTCCGATAGATCCGCATGCAGGAAATGCTCATCCATCTCATGCGCACCCTGCAGCAGTTCATAGAACGCCGGCATGCCGATGGCGATGGCGATCGGCAGACCGATCGCCGACCACAGGGAGTAACGTCCGCCGACCCAATCCCAGAACTCGAACATGTTCTCGGTGTCGATGCCGAACTCGGCAACCTTCTCACTGTTGGTCGAGACCGCCACGAAATGTTTCGCCACTGCCGCTTCGTCAGGCAATTTATCCAGCAGCCAGGTACGGGCGGTATGGGCGTTGGTGAGGGTCTCCTGGGTGGTGAAAGTCTTGGAGGCGACAATGAAGAGGGTAGTCTCCGCATCGAGTCCCTGGAGTGTTTCCAATAGATGAGTCGCGTCCACATTGGAGACGAAGTGGGGGCGCAGATCTGGGCGTTGATAGTGTTTCAAGGCCTCGCACACCATCAGCGGTCCGAGGTTGGAGCCGCCGATACCGATGTTGACCACATCGGTGATGGATTTTCCGGTATACCCCTTCCAGTCACCCGAACGTACGCGTTCCGAGAAGTGCTCCATTTTCTCCAGCACGGCGTTGACGCCGGGCATCACATCCTCGCCATCGGACCAGATGGGACGGTTGCTGCGGTTACGTAGCGCCACATGCAGAACCGCCCGGTTCTCAGTGATGTTGATGCGTTCGCCCGAGAACATGCGCCGTCGCCAACCGTCCATATCGGTGGCATTGGCCAGTCCCAGCAACAGGTTCATAGTCTTTGGCGTCACCCGGTTCTTTGAGTAGTCGAGCAGGATGCCGCACTGTCGAATCGACATCTGTCCTGAACGTTCCGGATTTTCATTAAACAGATCGCGCATCTGCAGAGGCTCAACCTCCAACCAATGCGCTTTAAGGGCGGCCCACTCCGGTGTCTGATTGATTTCTGTCATGCTTTTGCTGCTAATTGAGGCTGCTTTTGGCAGGGTTTTTATTCCAGGCTACAAATGCTATGTGGATATCTGGGGCGTTTCAAGGAACGCTGTAGCTAATTGTCCGGGTCCATATCATCTTGCCCGCAGGCCACACCCCATGTACGCATAACAAAGTGAGGTACAGCGAGGTATGCCAGTCGAGCGACGACAGGGTACACTATCACAATGCGCAGTAGCGGTGTTAAGGGACCTCTGATTCCCGAACAGGTGCGTGGCGACTGAAATGCTCCGGCTCTGCGTTGAAAAGCTCCGCAATAGCGGGCTATTAGGTGCGCTTTTCATCTTGATCCGGAATATATCACCTCGCCACGCACTCGACCCGGAATTACTCAGAGGCCCCTTAAAGACACAACGCCAATAACGATACACCGTTGTATGACAGGATTGACAGAACAATGAAAATTCTCTTCGTCGCCAGCGAAGCCACTCCCCTGATCAAGACCGGGGGGCTTGCCGACGTCGCGGGCAGCCTGCCAGTTGCCATGAGCCACATTGGCCAGGACTGCCGTCTGATACTCCCTGGCTACCCCGAAGTTATGCAGCGGGCCTATGATCTCGCGCCTGTAGCCAACCTCCAACTAGCAGGGGAATCCACACCGGTCAGACTGTTACAGGACACTACCGGACCCCAGCAGGTGCCGCTGTACGTGGTTGATGCCCCGCATTGGTTCGAACGCCCGGGCAACCCCTATGTCTCGCCAGCGGGCCGTGACTGGGAAGACAATCCGGATCGCTTCGCCTGCTTCTGCAAAGCGGTGGTCGCGGTGGCCCTGAATCATGCGGGCCTCGACTGGCAACCGGAGCTGGTACACACCAACGACTGGCAGTGCGGCCTGGTCGCCCCCCTGATGCAGGATGCGGCCGATCGGCCGTCGACCCTTTTCACCATCCACAATCTGGCTTATCAGGGACTGTTCGATCACGCCACCTTTGAGCGGCTCCGCCTACCCCCCGAACTCTGGTCATACAAGGCCATGGAGTTCCACCATCAGCTCTCCTTCATCAAGGGGGGCATCGCCTTTTCAGACCGGGTCAACACAGTCAGCCCCACCTATGCCGAGGAGGTCAAGAGCGCGAAGTTCGGCTACGGCCTGGAGGGACTGCTGCAACACCGGGGCGATCACTTCAGCGGCATCCTCAACGGCATCGACTACCACCACTGGGATCCGCAGAACGATCCCTATATTCCCCACCCTTTCAGTATCGAGGATCTGGGTGGCAAACGCCTTAACAAGTTGGCGCTGCAGCGGGAGTTCGGCCTACCCGAGAACGAAAAGATCCAGCTCTTCGGCTATATCGGCCGCCTGGTCGATCAGAAAGGTGTTGACCTGATTCTGCAGACACTGCCGGGATTGATGGATTCAGGGGTGCAGATGGTGATGCTGGGCTCGGGTGATAAGGAGCTTGAGCAGGCACTGGAGCACATCAACAACCGCTACCACACCAGGGTGGGGGTAAAAATCGGCTACGATGAGGGGCTCTCCCACCGCATCGAAGCGGGCTGCGACTGCTTCATCATGCCCTCCCGCTTCGAACCCTGTGGTTTGAATCAGATGTACAGCCTGATTCAAACCACA
>JASFJY010000468.1:0-3657 GCA_050119415.1 Chromatiales bacterium
ATAACTCCTAAGACGAGAGCAAGTAGACTCGCTATTAAGACAATATACCCCAGCATTGGTGAAATGAGATATGTGCATCCAATGAAAATAGGCGCCCAAATTGCATCTAGCCATGCGATGAGTCCAGTGCTTGAGACAAACGACCGAACAGTCCCAACATCGCGTATCAATTTAGATGTTGTCGGTGATTGGCCAGTTTCGATCTTCAGACCAGCAGCAAATAATGTGGGACCAAAGCAGGATTCAATCCAACTTCCCCAATGCATGAACATACGACGTCGAATAACTTCCAGCACAACTGCGCATGCAATCGCAGATACAGTTATTGCTGTTAGCATGAATAGTGTTTCGATGCTTCGACTAGCGACAACCCGATCTAGTATCTGCAAGACATAGAGTGGGACAGTCAGTTTAAGAAGATTGATAAATACACTGAACAGGACAATAAAGGCAAGCCCCGGATAAGACCTGCGCCAAGCCGCTCGCAGCGGATCTTCAAAATTAATCGTCGTAGTCTGTTCGAAAGCGGTTGTGTTGAGATTGGACACGGTGTTAGCCGTACTATCCTTGTTACAAACTCAGGCAGTTATACTAAAATCTTCTGGAAAATCGAAAGCCTGTTTCTCCTCGCCCCCCCTTATCTGCATGATATCTTTATGGGCAGGCTGAATCTCTGTTACATATTGTTCCGGATTCGATGTTTGTCGATGTACAGCGTCCTTGAATAGCTTGAGGGTTGAAGAGTCAGTATTACCTGTCAAGAGAGGCACGAGAGCCCCAGCCTGTATCTCATACGGCGTATAGATAGGGCAATCGCACACTCCAGCCGTTTCACGCATGGCTAATGGTGAACGAGTGACTTGCCCACTAATGGCTAGCACTTTGTAGCCGAGCTCTACAAGCATCTCGTAGCCACCCCTGGCTCCCAATGAGTCATAAGCGGCGAATACCAGGCCTGATACTCTTGAGCGTAGTTTTTCTGAATTAATGAGAGTAGCGGTTTCTTCGTGTTGTAGACCATCGGCAATTTCAACAATTGCAAAGCGGCATTTGCGTTTCGCCGCGTAGTTAATCAGACCGAACACGCCTTCTTCGATCGCTTCACTCGGTATTTTGTAAGTACTCGAAAATCCAGCGTCTGTGAAATCAAGCGCTAGATCCGCTCCCATGTCCTTCATCTTCCACAAGTCACCACCAGATCCGGTACCGGTTGCCTTGATACCTGCCACCCGATACCTGTTCTCCTTCAGGCCTCGCACGATCGATCCGGCGGTGAAGGTTTTGCCTGAATTCATCGCAGTTCCAACAACAAGAATTACCTTCATTGTCTCTTGTGTATCGTGGAATTCGATACGATAGTCTGCAATATTAAGAGGCAGACCGTCAGCGTTGCCGATAAGGCCTATCGGCATTATCTGCGTGGGAGGCAGCATTCGGTCATGACGATTGATTTCGCGCGATGCAATGCCACCTCCGGCTACAAGATCGCATAATCCCAGATCCTCGCCGACCAATGCTTCAAACTGATCTGGCGCGTAACGATTACCGTAGCAGACAATGATTTCGTCACCAGGCAGCATGAGTGCGCGCCTTCCGTTCAGCTTTTCGATTCGTCGGTGTTTGCCTAATTCGTGAACCGTTGCCAGGACCAGATTGCCTGGGACCGGCTTAACATTGCCAATGATGAGGGTTTGCATGTCGCGAGCCGGCACGCGACGGGTTGTATAAGCGCGTTTTGCCTGCGCGGCGCGCTTCCGCGTTAGTCCTACGACTTCCATATCAGACTCCAAGAAGTGCTGTAAAGCGAGTTGTTGTCTTATATGTCGTTTTTCTATTATTTTTCTATTATCTCAATCTCACGAAATCCAATTCATGTAGGATACGGTATATCAAAACGCTGAATTGAAATAATTGCAAGAATTTCTTGACTCTATACCCCGTCAACTAATCCAATCATTTTGCGGAGATAGCAGCTGTTGGTGCACTACCTATACTAACAGGCGTTTTGAATCTATGCGTGGTCGCCCCGTTGATGGGCGGTCCACTGAGCGGTTCCAAGGCCCGCGCCTTAACCCGAATGTTTCACCCGATCGCTTAGAAAAGAAACTAACTTACGGTTTTTAATTGTTATTCCTGGCATATTAGCAAAGTACAAAGTTTAACCGACCTACGCTGAACGCGCCCTTGCACCGGTCTCGCCGTCCAGCTGCGGTATTTGCTAAATTATCAATAGTTTGCTATTGAGAAGTGGCACAGGGAGGTGGCGTTTACGGACCTAAGGATGGACTCAATTGCAAATCCCGCAGCTGGACGACAATCCAGGCGCGATCGTCGCGTTCCCGGGTGAAACATTCGGCTTAAATAGCTGAGGCCGCTCCCAACGCCGAAATGGAATGCTGTTCAAATCTTTCCATATCGGTTCTATTCATCCGCCGCAAACACTCTCCCAAACCAAGCCGAACTTGGCCAGATATTTCCGCAGCCGGTCGGCGTCATTACTGCTGCTCTTCCGCTGGCGGGAGGCGTTAAACAGGTTGCGTCCTGCCTCGGAAAGGGTGGCAGATCTGGCGCAGACCTTGATCACCGAAGCCAGTTGCAGACGGTCGAACAGATCGATCTGCGCCAGAGTATCGGCTGGCAGGAGTCGCTCCAGCCCATCGTCGTTGGTGTCGGCATTGCGCCATTGATTGCTTAGGCGGATGATCTCATCATCCACATCGGCCTCTGTGATACGCCCCCCTTCGGCCAAGGTGGCCAGACGGGAGACCGAGGCAGAAAGTTCACGAAAATTGCCGCGCCAAGCAGTGTCGGGGGCGGTGGCGTAGGCCAGGTAGCGTTGCCGGGCCGGCTTGTTGAACCTCAACCGGCGACCGAGTTCCCCCGCCTGACGCTCCAATTCAAATTCCAGATTGGGCTCGATGTCTTCCGGACGGTCCGCCAGACCTGGAAGATGGAAAGTCCAGAGGTTGATGCGGGCATAGAGGTCTTCACGGAACCGCCCCTGCTCAACATCGATGCGCAGGTCACGGCAAGTGCCGGCGATCAACTGAAAATGACTCTCCACCTCATGATCCGATCCCATTGGGTAGAAACGTTTCTCCTCGATCGCCTTAAGCAGCATCGACTGTTCGTCCAACCCCAGTTCGCCGATCTCATCCAGAAACAGCAAACCACCGTCGGCCTGGCGCAGCAGTCCTTCACGGTCACTGACCGAGCCGGTGTAGGCACCCTTGGTGTGGCCGAACAGAGCCGACATGGCACCTTCGCCATGCAGGGTCGCGCAGTTGACCTCGACAAAGGGTCCGCTGATCTGGTGGCGCTGACGTTTCAGCTGATAGACCTGGCGAGCGAGGAACGACTTGCCGGCGCCGGTGGGGCCGAGCAGCAGGATGGGAGCGGTGGAGCGGTTGGCCACCCTTTCGATGGCGTCGATCATGCGGTTGAAGGCGGGATTTCGGGTGGCGATACCCGATTTCAGCAGGTTGAGGGTCTCCTCCCGCTCCTCGGCGAAGCGCTGGGCGATGCGGTCGTAGCGCGACAGATCGAGGTCGATGATGGTGTAGCTACCCACCTCTCCCACCCGCTGCTTGGGCGGTGGCGAACTTTGCAGCAATCGGGCGGGGAAGTAATTCGCCTCGGTGAGGAGAAAAAGGCAGA
>JASFJY010000469.1:0-3654 GCA_050119415.1 Chromatiales bacterium
GAAAGCCGCCCTTTGTCATGCCTTCATGCTCGTAGAAACGATGCGCCGCTTCACGCTGCAGTCCGGAGTCGAGATGCAGTTGCCCGCAACCCTGATCGACGGCGTGAGTGCGGAGCCACTCCAGCAGCGCAGCGCCGCAGCCCTTCGAACGGTAATCGGGCAGTGTCACCAGATCGTCCACGTAGAGGTGGCGGCCCCAGGCAAGGTTCTCACCGATGCGGAAACCCGCAACGGCCACAGGAGTCCCCTCCGCGCGCAGGCAGGCGAGCCGGTATCCGGCGGCTTGCTGGGCCAGCACCCGTGACAGAAACTCCTGTTCTCCGAGGTGGGGACGCAGTTCGCGCATCACCAGATAACAGGCGGCGATGTCGTCATTGGTTGCGGCGATCTGAATATCCATCGATTTTTCTCCTATACCTTCTTCCCCGTTTCCTCGTTGTGGTCGGCGGTAAGTCCCTCATCGTACGAGATGACCAGGGTCGCCAGTGGATACTCACGGATCAGCCTGTGTATCGCGTCTGTGTGCAATTGTTCAAAGTGTGGCGGTATGTACATGTCAGCTCCGGATAGTGTAGCGGTCGGCATGGGCGAGTGAGGAGGGTGGCAATAACAGGGTGTCAGGATGGAAGTGTTCCATAGGTCGAGTATTACGGAACTTGCCGATGGCTCACAACATGGCGTCATCCACGGACAGGCCGAAGGCGTTTTTCATCAGTCCTCCTATCTCCCCCGTCGGGGACGGTACGTGTCTCGACCTCCGTGCCGTGTACCCGCTTGAACTGGTTGCCGAACAGGATAGTGCGCCCTTCCGGCGCGTGGAGAACGACCACGAGTTTCTGCACGAACAGCGCCTCGGAATGGAACGGTAATTTATGAAAAAACGCTTTAGTCGAATCGAATCGGAAAGCGCCGATGGCAACAAAAGGAAGCGATAAAGTTCATAAAAAAAACATAAATGAAGTATGTAACCATCGGTAGATTGGATGGCTCCATGCTATGGGTTTAGCAAAGCTTGATCAAGGATGTAAGGTCATGCACAATCGTCAGCAAATACTCGCTGACCATCATATCCCACCTGTACACCGTGCGGCAGGGTATTGGGGTTTTCCCTCAACCAGATATCCAGGTCATGGCCGATATGGGTCAGCACTGTCTGTCGTGGCGCTATAGCCTGATGGATGCTGAGCGCATCATGCAGATTGTTATGGCCCTGTCGCTCTTTGCCGGGTAGGAAACTGCAGTCGATCACCATGAGATCGAGCGGCTGCCCCGCCAATAACTCCTCTGTCTCCACCGGCAATCCCTTGGTATCGGTGAGATAGGCAATGCGCCCTCCTGCATGCTCAAGCAGGTAACCGAATGTCGGCTTCGAATGGATCAGCGGCAGCGGTGTCACGCTGAGGTCACCCAGCATGAAGGGGACGAACTTCTGTCGTGGCTGAAACTGCAGAATACCCGGGTGCTTGTAGAGATCAGCGCAACCCTCCGGGTCGGTCGGACAATAGACGGGGATCAGCACCCCGGTACCCCAGCGCAACTGGAACAATCCCTGCACATGGTCCGGGTGGAAATGGGTGAGCAAAATACCATTGAGGCTGCCGGCCGGGAAGCGGCCCGCCAGGTTGACCTGACCGGCATCGAGCAGGTAGCTACAATCGCCCAACTGTAACAGGGCGCTGCAGGATGTGCGCTGCATAAGATGATTGCCGGCCGCCGTCAGACAGACCTCACAGTCGCAGCCGTATACCGGCATGCCCGCAGCGTTACCCGTGCCCAACAGGGTCAGGCGCATATCTGCGACGTTTCACGCTGAATCAGCTGCAGCAGTTGCTCACCCGCCTGCGCCAGGATACCGTTGTTGGCAATTCGGTGAAGTCGGGGATGCTTGATCTCTTGGTCGAGTCGTTGGGCCGAATGCAAGCGCTGTTCGATCTGGTCAACGCTCTCCCGTCCACGGTTCTGCAAGCGGCGCCGCAGCAGTTCTAATTCTGCGGTAATCAACACCGGAGTCAGTTCAGGGTAGTTTCTTGCCGCCTCATCCAGGTAGCCCCGTGAGCCGTTGACCACCACGTTGAATCCCTTCGACAACCATTGATCGATTTCAACGCCAATGCCATACCAGGTGTTGTGGCTGTACCACTGCATGGCGAAGCAGCCCCGACCCATACGACTGGCGAACTCCGCCTCGCTGAGGACCACGTGATTCTCTCCGCCGGCATCCTGGGAACGGGTAATGTAGCGATGAGCGAATATCACCGAGGTATCGAATTGCAATTGGCTACGGGCATAATTGAGCAGACTGTCCTTGCCCACACCCGAGGCCCCGACCACATAGAAGAGCTCAGCCATGATCGTAGCGGGCCCGGTAGGCCGGCATGCCGTGTACCCAGGTATCGGTAACCTGGGGCACACCACCCGGCTCGCCCACAGCGATCAGGTCGGCACGCTTGCCCACCTCGATGGAACCCCGGTCGTCGAGCCGAGCGGCGCGGGCGGGATTGGCTGTGACCAGCCGGATCGCCTCGGGCAAGCTGAGATCCGAATGCTGCGGTATGCGCATCACGGCCACGATCAGGGTGGCGGGGGCATAATCAGCGCAGAGACAGTCGGCAACACCCTCGTGGATGGCGTCGATCGCCTTCATGGAGCCGGACTGGCTCTTGCCGCGAATGATGTTGGGCGCCCCGTAGATGGTCGACATACCGGCGACCTTGGCCGCTCGCGCCGCTTCCAGGTTGATGGGAAACTCCGAGATATCGGCGCCGATGCCCAGCATGGTCTCCACCCGCTCGGACGAGTCGTCGTCGTGGCTGGCCACCGAGATACCCGCTCCGTGGGCGGCCTCGGCCAGCGCCTGCATGCGCGCGAAAGCGCCGCTGGCCGCCTCCAGCTTGCGCTCGACGATCACCGCCACCTCATCCGCCGTCTTTTTGTAGGTGCGCGTCAGGTAGTCCCTATAGGCCGCCATATCCTTGAACTGTCCCTGCCCCGGGGTGTGGTCCATCATGGAGATCATGTGCATGGCATCGTCCGCCAGCAACGCCTCGAGTATGGGCAGGCCGCTCTCATCGGTGATTTCGTAGCGGCAGTGCACCCGGTTGTCCACCAAGCCATGGGGGCGCCAGTCGTGCACCGCCCGGGCCACCTCGGCGGCAAACGCATTGTTGCGCACCCCGAGTTCGTCATTGGCGAAGGAGAGGGCGTGATAGACGGTGGTGATGCCCGCAGCCGCGTTGCGCTTGTCGGCCTGGGCACAAGCGAAGTCGAGGGGGAAATGGACGTTGGGGCGCGGCTCCACCTCCTTCTCCAAAGCGTCGCAGTGCAGATCGATCATACCGGGCATCAACAGCTCACCTTGCAGATCGATCACCCGGGCGTTGCCGCAGGATTCCGGATCGATTGCATGGATGACACCGTCCTCGATTAGCAGTGAGGCATCTTCCAACACCTCGTCGGCGAGTACGATGCGGGCGTGAGTCAGACAGGTCTTCATTCAAGCGATATCCTCTAGGGCCTGTTAGGTGGTTGGAGTTCCACCACATGGTCGGCTAGACGCTCGACCAGTTCGGGTTGGTGGAAGATAGCCAGCATGGCCACCCCCTCTTGTTTCAGCGCCTCGATCAGCCGCACCACCCGCTCGCTGGTTGCCGGATC
>JASFJY010000470.1:0-3641 GCA_050119415.1 Chromatiales bacterium
CCGCGAGCACAGCTGCGGATACCCTCATGCGATCAGCTTGATGGCGATCTCTTCTCCCCGCTTAGCCGACTCCACATACTCCGGCATTTTGTCGAAGTTGAGATACTTGTAGATCTCAGGCGCCATGGAGTCGATCTTGGTGGCGTAGGCCTTGTATTCCTCCACCGTGGGCAGTTTACCCATGATGGCGGCGACGGCGGCCAGCTCGGCGGAACTCAGAAAGACATTGGCTCCCTTACCAAGGCGGTTGGGGAAGTTGCGGGTAGAGGTGGAGACCGCAGTGGAACCCGCGGCGATGCGTGCCTGGTTCCCCATGCACAGCGAGCAGCCGGGCATCTCGGTGCGTGCGCCGGCGCCGGCGTAGACATTGTAGTGCCCCTCCTCCATGAGCTGGGCCTCGTCCATCTTGGTGGGCGGGGCGAGCCAGAGTCGGGTTGGGATGGTCTCACCCGAGGCCTCCAGCAACTTGGCGGCGGCGCGGAAGTGGCCGATGTTGGTCATGCAGGAACCGATGAAGACCTCGTCGATCTGAGTACCGGCAACCTCCGACAGGGGCTTCACATCGTCCGGATCGTTGGGGCAGGCAAGCAGCGGCTCCTTGATCGCCGACATGTCGATCTCGATCACCTCGGCGTACTCCGCGTCGGCATCGGCGCGCATCAGACTCGGGTTCTCCAGCCACGCCTCCATGGCGCGGGCGCGGCGCTCCAGGGTACGGGCGTCCTGGTAACCGTTGTCGATCATCCAACGCAGCATGGTGATGTTGGAGCGCAGATAGTCGGCCACCGACGCCTCGGAGAGTTCGATGGTACAGCCGCCGGCGGAGCGCTCGGCGGAAGCGTCGGAGAGCTCGAAGGCCTGCTCCACGGTCAGGTTGGGCAGACCCTGGATCTCCAGGATGCGGCCGTTGTAGACATTCTTCTTACCCTGCTTCTCCACCGTCAGCAGGCCGCGCTGGATGGCTGCGTAGGGAATGGCATTGACCAGATCGCGCAGGGTGATGCCGGGCTGCATCTCGCCGCTGAACTTCACCAGCACCGACTCGGGCATATCGAGGGGAATGACCCCCAGCGCCGCGCCGAAGGCCACCAGGCCGGAGCCGGCCGGGAATGAGATGCCGAGCGGGAAGCGGGTGTGGGAGTCGCCGCCGGTGCCAACCTGGTCAGGCAGCAACATGCGGTTGAGCCAGGAGTGGATGATGCCGTCGCCCGGCCGCAGGGAGACGCCACCCCGGTTCTGGATGAAATCGGGCAGGGTGTGCTGGGTTTTGATGTCCACCGGCTTGGGATAGGCGGCGGTGTGGCAAAAGGACTGCATCACCAGATCGGCGGAGAAGCCGAGACAGGCCAGCTCCTTGAGTTCATCGCGGGTCATGGGGCCGGTGGTATCCTGGGAGCCGACGGTGCTCATGCGGGGTTCGCAATAGGTGCCGGGACGCACACCGGCCACGCCGCAGGCCTTGCCGACGATCTTCTGCGCCAGGGTGAAGCCCTTGCCGGAGTCTTCCGGATCGACCGGGCGACGAAAGACATCGGTCGCTTCCAGCCCCAGGGCCTCACGGGCCCGCTCGGTCAGGGAGCGACCGATGATCAGAGGAATACGTCCGCCCGCCTTGACCTCGTCGAGCAGCACTTCGGTCTTGAGGCTGAACTCGGAGAGCAGTTCGCCCGACTCGCTCTCGATCCTGCCCTCATAAGGCTTGAGCACGATGACATCACCCATGTTGAGCTTGTCCACCTCACACTCGATAGGCAGGGCACCAGAGTCCTCCACCGTGTTGAAGAAAATAGGGGCGATCTTGCCGCCCAGCACCACCCCGCCCTGCCGCTTGTTGGGCACGTAAGGAATATCGACACCAGTGGTCCAGAGCACCGAGTTGGTGGCCGACTTGCGCGACGAGCCGGTACCCACCACGTCGCCCACATAGGCGACCATGTGGCCCTTCTCTTTCAGCTCGTCGATCTGGGCGATAGCGTCGTGGATGCCCTCGCGTTCGTTCTTCAGCATGGCCAGGGCGTGCAGGGGGATGTCGGGACGCGACCAGGCATCCTGAGCCGGTGAGAGGTCGTCGGTGTTGGTCTCACCGGTGACCTTGAAGACGGTCAGCTTGATCTCCGCCGGCACATCGGGCTTGCGCTTGAACCACTCGGCGTCGGCCCATGATTCCATTACCGCCTTGGCATAGGCGTTACCGGCATCCGCCTTCTCCTTGACATCGTGGAAGGCGTCGAACATCAGCAGGGTAAACATCAGTTGTTCGGCGGCCAATTCCCCCAGCTCGCTGTCGTCCATCAGATCGATCAATGGCTGGATGTTATAGCCGCCAAGCATGGTGCCGAGCAGTTCTACCGCCATGCGCTTGTCGACTATGGGACTCTCCGCCTCGCCCTTGGCCACCGCTGCCAGGAAGCCCGCCTTCACATAGGCGGCGTCGTCCACCCCCGGCGGCACCCGGTTGGTGAGGAGATCGAGCAGGGTCTCCTCCTCGCCGGCCGGCGGACTCTTCAGCAGCTCCACCAGATCGGCGACCTGCTGCGCATCCAACGGCAGAGGCGGGATACCCTGTTGGGCGCGTTCTTCCACGTGCTGACGATAGACTTCAAGCATGAATCACCTCACTTTAGCTGTTGGAGACCCGCCTCCAATGGCCGGGTCCGGAATTATTTGGATCAAGGGCTAGGAAGATAGCAGAGGTTTATCTATACGTATAATGGATTGTTCGCATGTATATCATAAGTGATTTGCATGTTATCCTCTCCGCACTATGGACCTTCAACTCTTAAGGTCGCTGCTGGCCGTCGCCGACACCGGTTCCATCACCGAAGCGGCGGATCGCATCGGCATCACCCAACCCGCCCTCTCCCGACGCCTGCAGCAGCTGGAGACCTTTCTGGGTGCGGAGCTGCTCAACCGGGGTCGCAAAGGGGCTGAGCTGACTGAGATCGGCCGGCTGGTGGTCAGCGAAGCCCAAGGACTGGTCAGCCGCTTCGACCATTTGCGGGAACAGGTGCGGGCGCATCAGGGACTGGAGGGGGGCACGATCAGGATCGGTGGTGGCGCCACCGCCGTCTCCTTCTTACTGCCCAAGGCGATCGCTCGCTTTCAGCAAGACCATCCCAATGTACGTTTCCAGCTCAAGGAGGCCGGCAGTATTGAAGTCGCGGAGGATGTGATCAGCGGCCGCCTGGAACTGGGATTGGTTACCCTGCCGGTGCAAGCCAGAGAGCTTGAGATCCGCCCCCTGCTCACCGACCGGATCGTGCTGGTAGCGCCGCGCCACCACCCCCTGGCACGGCGGGGTGAAATCGATGCCCAGGCCCTCGACGGCTTGGCCTTCGTCGGCTTCGAGGCCGACACCGCGGTGCGTCAAATCATCGACGCCGCCCTGCGCGACGCGGGTGTGGAGATGAACGTGGTGATGGAGCTGCGCTCCATCCCGGCCATCCTGCGCATGGTCGCCACCACCGGCAATCTGGCCTTTGTCAGCCGACTGGGTGTCGACAGCCTCGAAGGGGTCTGCGAAATCGAGGTGCGCGGACTCAACATCGCCCGCGAGCTGGCGGTAATCGCCAAGCGGGGCTCCTCCCTCTCCCCGGCCGCTCGTGCCTTCGCTGGATTGCTGAGGGAGGAGCAAACCGGAT
>JASFJY010000471.1:0-3636 GCA_050119415.1 Chromatiales bacterium
AGGGAATGCACCGGTAATGTAGCCGGTGAGCGTTTCGAGTCCGCCCCACAGGCCTTGGCCGGCACCTACGCCATAAACACCCGATGCCATAGCAACGAGCAATGCCACGATAACCAACCATTCCGCTGTCTCGGCACCTTCTTCGTTTTGCCAAATATTCATCAGGACTTCTTTCATTCGATTCTCCCAGAGTCTTTATCGTAGTTAGTTGAGGACTGTCAGATCGCTGGTATCGGCATAGCCTTACCAGGCAATCTCATAAAGCGCGAAGCTCATGAGCCGGGGTTCATCACTTCGCAATCTGTCCATTGACTCTTTCCCAATCCTAATTATTGGCGTCCATATCAAACTACAGGAAAGCACAAAAGCTATAGCATATTGAATGCCAGGTTTGTTTTTATTAGCTGTTTTAATGAGTTGCATATGCTATGCCTATCATGATTTATAAAAAGCAAAAGCGGTGTAAATAATTTCGACTAAACAGAACTTAAAATTGTTTTATTATTTTGTTTTAGTTTTACCGTTTAGATATCGATAGGGAGGCGTGGCGGCAGGCACTGTAAAAGAAGTTTGATTCTGTTTTTAGGGGCGATATTCTATTTTTTTTTGCAACTGGATGTATTGAATTTCGACACTGTCGGAGGCTCAGTCAGTGAACCTAGGGGGCATGGATTCGAATTTTTGCGAATCTGTAAATATCAACTTATAAAGTTGACTTGGACGGTCGCTGTCACGGCCCATTCAATAAGCTCTAGCAAACCGATGGATGGAGATCAGAAAATCAAGGCGCTAGCTTATTAAATACTCTCACTTCGATACTCTCCCTGAGGGTGAGGGAATTTAGTGGCACTGCTATGTAGGAGCCCGCTCCCGCGGGCGATAATTTCTTTCGATTATCTATCGCCCAGGGGACTGGGCTCCTACACATGGGACCGAACCAATAAGATCAGACTCACTGCTGTCTCTCTTAGCTCCCCCTCCTTCCGGTACAGCCGTGATGTGAGACAACCGTGATTTTACTAGTAACCATGGAAGCCACCGTACCAGACAAGTCTGGAGCGGTGGCCACATTTCCTTCAACGAACTGATGAGCGTCTATAGCGGGTGATCAAGCAAGATCGAAGCGATCGGCATTCATCACCTTGGTCCATGCCGATACGAAATCGTTGACGAACTTCTCCTTGTTGTCATCCTGAGCATAAACTTCAGCATACGAGCGAAGAATCGAGTTGGAACCGAACACAAGGTCCACCCTCGTTGCGGTCCACTTAACCTCGTCCGTCTTGCGATCACGGACTTCATAAAGGTTGTTTCCGGCAGGCTTCCAGGTGTTGGTCATGTCAGTCAGATTGACAAAAAAGTCGTTCGTCAACTCGCCTTCGCGATCCGTGAACACACCATGCTTGGTGCTACCGTGATTGGTGCCGAGGACGCGCATACCGCCGACAAGCACGGTCATTTCCGGAGCCGTCAGCCCCATGAGTTGTGTGCGATCGAGCATCATTTGTTCGGGCGTCACGAGGTATTCCTGCTTCAACCAGTTGCGATAGCCGTCATGGACCGGTTCCAGCGGTTCAAACGAGTCGACATCGGTCATTTCATCCGATGCATCGCCACGCCCGGGAGCAAAGGGGACGACGATGTTAAAGCCGGCCGCCTTGGCCGCCTGCTCGATACCGACGTTGCCTCCAAGTACTATGACATCAGCCACACTGGCGCCGCTGTCGGCGGCAATACCCTCGTACACACCGAGCACCTTGGCAAGGCGTCCGGGTTCATTGCCCGCCCAATCCTTCTGCGGCGTCAGACGTACCCGCGCGCCATTAGCGCCGCCACGCATATCTGAACCGCGGAAGGTTCTGGCGCTGTCCCAGGCCGTCGTGACCATCTCGGAAATAGTCAGACCGCTGGCCGCAATCTTTGCCTTCACGGCATCGACAGCGTAGTTTGTACTGCCTGCGGGTACTGGATCCTGCCAAATCAGGTCTTCCCCGGGCACCTCAGGTCCGATGTAACGCGTCTTCGGACCCATATCGCGGTGCGTCAGCTTGAACCAGGCGCGCGCGAAGACCTCAGAAAAGTACTCGGGGTCTTTGTGGAAGCGCTCCGATATTTTGCGGTACTCCGGATCCATCTTCATGGCCATGTCGGCATCGGTCATGATTGGATTGTGGCGGATCGCCGGGTCCTCGGCGTCGATCGGCTTGTCACCGTCTTTGATGTCAACCGGCTCCCACTGCCAGGCACCCGCCGGACTCTTTTTCAGTTCCCATTCGTGGTTTAGCAGCATGTCGAAGTAACCATTGTCCCACTGGGTCGGATGGGTTGTCCATGCGCCTTCAAGACCGCTGGTCACCGCATCATGGCCAATGCCCCGGCTGGTCTTGTTCAACCAGCCTAAACCCTGATCCTCTATGCTGGCGCCTTCCGGTTCGGGTCCCAGTAGTGCGGCGTCACCATTACCGTGACATTTGCCCACGGTGTGACCACCAGCGGTCAAGGCAACGGTTTCCTCGTCGTTCATCGCCATGCGGGCAAAGGTCACACGCACGTCCCTGGCGGTCTTGAGCGGATCGGGCTGGCCATCCACGCCTTCTGGATTCACGTAAATCAGGCCCATCATCACTGCGGCCAACGGATTTTCAAGGTCTCTTTCGCCCGAATAGCGGCTGTTCTCATTGTCACTAGGCGCCAGCCATTCCTTTTCGGAGCCCCAGTAGATGTCCTTCTCTGGATGCCAGATGTCCTCGCGGCCAAAGGCGAAACCGAAGGTCTTCAGGCCCATGGACTCGTACGCGATTGTTCCGGCCAGAATAATCAGGTCAGCCCAGCTGATCTTGTTGCCGTATATTTTCTTGATCGGCCAAAGCAGGCGGCGTGCCTTGTCGAGGTTCGCGTTGTCGGGCCAAGAGTTGATCGGTGCAAAGCGTTGATTGCCAGTGCCGGCTCCCCCGCGACCATCAGCGATCCTGTAGGTACCCGCGGCGTGCCACGCCATGCGAATCATCAAGCCGCCGTAATGTCCCCAGTCGGCAGGCCACCAGTCCTGACTGTTTGTCATCAGCTCATGCAGGTCTTTCTTCAAGGCGTCCACATCAAGTGACCTGACCTCCTTACGATAGTCGAAGCCCTCTCCCATCGGGTTAGTTTTCGAATCATGCTGATGCAAGATGTCGAGGTTCAGGGTCTTTGGCCACCATTCAGTGACTGACGTATCGCCAGTTGTAATTGCGCCATGCATCACTGGGCATTTCAACTCAGACATATCCTCTTCTCCTGTTGAGTAAGCAACGTATTTGGTTCGTGGCTTAAATATAATCTCTCTGCAGTGATTTGTATAATCGAAAATTACATATTAAAAGATAGGTAATAACTATAGTAGATTTAACTCCAATCAGATAAAACCGCACCACGATCGAGACCCCGCATCGCTTTGAGTCAGCTCATTACCCGAGACCGTTGCTTGAGCAATGTTAACGCTCGTACCTTGTAAGGCCTCCTTGACATAGAGATCGGGTCAGCAGCCTCGTAAGGTTAGCCCATAAATTCGATCCATGTTTATCAGAGGAAATTTACTTTATCTCTCACTGTCCGTCTGTTCTTTGGGATGTGAAGATGCAATGCCTGTTTGACTAT
>JASFJY010000472.1:0-3631 GCA_050119415.1 Chromatiales bacterium
TATTGGCGCAGGCGTTATGGGGGCGGGGATTGCCGCCCACATGGCCAATGCCGGGGTGCCGGTGGTGTTACTCGATATCGTTCCTGAAGGGGCGACAAATCGCAGTGTGATCGCCGAGACGGCAGTTAAGAAACTGCTGAAGGCGCAGCCCGCCGCCTTCATGCACAAGCGTAACGCCAAGCTGGTCACCACCGGTAATATCGAAGACCATATGCAGGCGCTGGCAGACTGCGACTGGATCATCGAGGCGGTAATCGAGCGCCTCGATATCAAACAGGATCTTTACCGCAAGATCGACGCGGTGCGCAAATCCGGCTCCCTGGTCTCGTCCAACACCTCCACCATCCCCCTGGATCAGCTGACAGCAGGCATGCCCGAGGGTTTTGCCGAAGATTTCCTTATCACTCACTTCTTCAACCCGCCCCGCTACATGCGACTGCTGGAGATTGTCAAGGGTGAGCGCAGCCGCGAAGACGGCGTGGCGGACCTGCAGGCCTTCTGCGACCGCCGCCTGGGCAAGGGCATCGTCGACTGCAAGGACACTCCGGGATTCATCGCCAACCGCATCGGCATATACTGGATTCAGACCGCCGTGCTGGAGGCCTTCAAAATGGGCGTATCGGTGGAGACTGCCGATGCCGTCATCGGCAAGCCGGTGGGCATTCCCAAGACCGGCGTGTTCGGGCTCTCCGATCTGGTAGGTCTTGATCTCATGCCCCACCTGATGCAGAGCTTGAAGGCAACCCTACCCAAAGATGATCCGTTCTTCGAGGTGGCGGAGATCCCAACGCTGTTGCAGCGTATGATCGCCGACGGCTACACCGGTCGTAAGGGTAAGGGCGGCTTCTACCGAATCAATCGCGAGGGCGGCGCAAAGGTCAAGGAGAGCATCGATCTGCAGACCGGAGAATACCGGGTCTCGGAAAAACCGGCTCTGGAGAGCGTCGTCGCTGCCAAGCAGGGTTTGCGCGCCATGCTGGGACATCCCGATGAGGGGGGGCGCTATGCCTGGCAGGTGCTGTCCAAGGTGTTGAGCTATGCCGCCAGCCTGGTGCCGCAGATCAACGACCACCTCTATGCGGTTGACGAAGCAATGCGTCTCGGCTACGCCTGGAAATACGGTCCCTTCGAGCTGATCGACCGCATCGGCGGCGCCTGGTTCGCCAAGCGTCTGCGTGCCGAGAATATGCCCGTGCCGCCGCTGCTCGAAGCGCTAGGCGATCGCTCCTTCTATCGTATCGAGCAAGGTGTGCTGCAGTACTTCACCAGCGAGGGCGACTACCGTGATGTGCCGCGCCCCGAGGGTGTGATGCTGCTGGCCGATGTCAAGCGCCGTAGCGCGCCGCTGGTGAAGAACGCCTCCGCCGCCCTCTGGGATATCGGCGACGGTGTTGTCTGCCTCGAGTTCACCTCCAAGATGAACTCCATGGATCCCCAGATCATGGGCATGATCCGCAAAGCCATCGAGCTGGTGCCGGCGCAGGGCTACAAGGCCCTGGTGATCTACAACGAGGGTACGAACTTCTCCGCCGGGGCCAATCTCGGTTTGCTGCTGTTCGCCGCCAACCTGGCCATGTGGCCGGAGGCGGAGGCGATGGTGAAGGAGGGACAGGATACCTACATGGCCCTCAAGTACGCCCCCTTCCCCGTCGTCGGGGCACCCTCCGGCATGGCCCTTGGCGGCGGTTGTGAAATCCTGCTTCATTGCGATGCCCTGCAGGCCCACGCCGAGACCTATGTGGGTCTGGTGGAGGTGGGTGTGGGAGTGATCCCCGGCTGGGGTGGCTGCAAGGAGTTGCTCACACGCTGGACCGTCAACAAGCGCCGCCCCGGCGGTCCTATGCCACCGGTGGTCAAGTCCTTCGAGACCATAAGCGTGGCCACCGTGGCCAAGAGCGCTGTCGAGGCCGGCGACTACCTTTTCCTGCGCGAGGGTGACGGCATCACCATGAACCGGGACCGCCTGCTGGCCGACGCCAAGGCGAAGGCCCTGTCGATGGTGGAGGGCTACAGCCCGCCGCAGCCGGTGGAGATCAATCTGCCCGGCGCCACCGCGCGGGTCGCTATGCAGATGGCGGTGGAGGGCTTCGTAAAGCTGGGCAAGGTGACGCCGCACGACCTGGTGGTGGCCGGTGCCCTGTCGGAGGTCCTCAGCGGCGGCGATACCGATGTCACCGAACCGCTCACTGAAGCGGATCTGCTGGCCTTGGAGCTGAAGCACTTCATGCGCCTGGCCCGGCATCCGGACACCCTGGCGCGCATGGAACACATGCTGGAAACCGGTAAACCCTTGAGGAATTGAATCATGGCCCAGTATCACCCCCCCCTGAGGGATTATCAGTTTATCTATCACGAGCTGCTCGATCCGGCGCGGATTCAGGCCCTGCCGGGCTGCGAGGAGTTCGACGGCGATTTGGTCAACGCAGTGCTGGAGGAGTCGGGCAAATTCTTCTCCGAGGTGCTCTTTCCCCTCAACCGTAGCGGTGACGAAGAGGGGTGCCATTTCGAAGATGGCGAAGTGCGCACGCCGGCGGGCTTCAAGGACGCGTATCAGCAATACGTGGAGGCGGGCTGGACCGCCATCGCTTGTGATCCCGAAGACGGCGGCCAGGGTCTGCCCAATGCAGTGACCCTGCTGGTGGAAGAGATGGCCACCGCATGCAACCTCTCCTTCGTCATGTATCCGGGGCTATCCCACGGAGCCTACAACGCCATCAAGGCGCACGGAGACGAGGCGCTGAAGCGCCTCTACCTGCCCAGACTGGCCGACGGCAGCTGGGCCGGAACCATGTGCCTCACCGAACCCCAGTGCGGCACCGACCTGGGCCTGGTACGCAGCAAGGCGGTACCTCAGGAAGACGGCAGTTACAAATTGACCGGCACCAAGATCTTCATCAGCGCCGGTGAGCACGACCTGACCGAAAATATCGTTCACCTGGTACTGGCACGCTTGCCCGACGCACCTTCAGGGATCAAGGGCATCAGCCTCTTTCTGGTGCCCAAGTTCCTGCCGAACAAAGACGCAGAGGTAGGTGAGCGCAACGGGGTGGTGTGCAGCGCCATCGAACACAAAATGGGGATCAAGGCCTCCTCAACCTGTGTGCTTAATTTCGATGGCGCCACCGGCTGGTTGCTCGGCCAGCCTCACAAAGGGATGCGGGCCATGTTCACCATGATGAACACGGCGCGACTCGGTGTCGGCGTGCAGGGGGTCGGTCTCGGCGAAGTGGCCTATCAAGGGGCGGTAGACTATGCCCGGGAACGGCTGCAGGGGCGCTCGCTGAATGGGCCCAAGTCACCCGACAAGCCGGCCGACTCCCTGTTGGTCCATCCCGATGTGCGGCACAAGTTGTTGACCATGCGTGCCTATGTGGAGGGAACCCGGGCCCTGGGGGGTTGGATCGCCAGCGAGATCGACGTCTATCAGCGCTCCACCGATAAGGCCGAGGTCCAGGCGGCAGAGGATCTGGTGGCCCTACTGATTCCGGTATTCAAGGCCTTCGGCACCGACATGGGCTTCGATAGCGCAAACCTGGGTGTACAGGTTTTGGGTGGCCATGGTTACATCCGTGAACAGGGCATGGAACAGTATGTGCGTGACGCCCGCATCACGCAAATCTACGAAGGCACA
>JASFJY010000473.1:0-3623 GCA_050119415.1 Chromatiales bacterium
CTGACGACGCTTTTTGCAAAAGTTGTTCGGAAATGTGCGTAAAAAAAGGAGGTGGGATTGTTGCGCCTGGGTACGACCACCTGCTAAGCACCTCGAAGTTTGTTAATATGTTGTTTGAACAACTCTCCGCTTGCCGTGGCGCGGGTATTTGGCATGAGAGCAATCGAAGAGCGGCGTGACGTTGCCGCTGATACTCAGCGGTTTGGCATGGTCTTGCAGCTGTACAATGGTCCCCCCTACCAAGCCGTAGAATAACAACTTCAAGGATCGATCGCTGGATAGTCATAATGTACATTTGTCTGATTAGCATTCACGGCCTCATTCGTGGACACGACCTGGAGTTGGGACGGGACGCAGACACAGGCGGCCAGACCAAATATGTGGTGGATCTCGCGCGCGCGTTGGCTGAGCGAGAGGATGTCTCGCGGGTCGACCTGGTTACCCGTCGTGTGGTCGATCCATTCGTCAGTGACGACTATGCGGAAACGATCGAAACCTTGTCGGACAAGGCGCGGATCGTGCGTATCGAAGCCGGCCCCACAGGCTATTTACCCAAGGAGGGACTGTGGGAGCACCTGGACAGCTTCACTGACAACCTGCTCGACTGGTTCAATGAGCAAACACGCATGCCGGACATTGTCCACAGTCACTATGCGGATGCCGGTTATGTGGGGGTGAGGGTGAGCCATCTGCTCGGTCTGCCGCTGGTGCACACCGGCCACTCCCTGGGGCGTGACAAGCTCCAGCGCTTGATCGCCAAAGGATTCACCCGTGATGATGTCGATGCGCGTTACAACATCGAACGTCGTATCGAAGCGGAAGAGGAGACGCTGGCGAATGCCGATCTGGTGATTACCAGTACCTATAACGAAATCGACGAGCAGTACGGCCTTTACAATTACTACCAACCCGAGCGCATGGCAGTGATACCGCCAGGCACCGATCTGACCCAGTTTTACCCGCCGTCAGGCAAGCATGAGGCCTATCAATTCAGCAAATCGCTGGAGCGTTTTCTCACCAATCCGGCCAAGCCGATTATCCTGGCCCTGTCCAGAGCCGATGAACGCAAGAACATCCAGACCCTGCTGGAGGCCTACGGTGAATCGAGTCAGCTGCAAAAAGCGGCCAATCTGGTGATCATCGCCGGCAACCGGGAGGACATCCGGGAGATGGAGAGCGGCCCGCAATCGGTGCTGACCGATCTCCTGTTACTGATCGACCTCTACGATCTCTATGGCCATGTGGCTATCCCCAAGCGCCACCTGGCGGACGAGGTGCCTGAGATCTACCGTATAGCCGCACAATCCAAGGGGGTTTTCATCAACCCGGCCCTCACCGAACCCTTCGGCCTGACGCTGCTGGAGGCGGCGGCCAGTGCTCTGCCCCTGGTGGCGACGGAAAATGGCGGTCCGGTTGACATCATCGGTAACTGCGAAAACGGCCTGCTGGTCGATCCCCTCAATAAGGAGGCCATCAGCCGCAGCCTGCTGCGGATACTGAACGACGATGATCAATGGAAGCAGTTCTCGCGCAATGGTCTCAACGGAGTGCGGAAACACTACTCCTGGCAGGCGCACGCCGCCAAATACCTCGATGCGGTCAAGCCACTGCCGGCGGATCACGAAAAGACGCCGACCACGCCGCCGAGACATATCAAGCACCGTTATCGAGACCGCGCCATCTTCACCGACCTGGATCAGAACCTGCTGGGTAATCCCGCCGGATTGCAGCAGTTCATTGAGGTGGTGAGAAGGAACCGCAAATGCGCCACCTTCGGCATTGCCACCGGTCGACGGCTCGATGCGGCCCTGTCGACCCTGAAAAAGTACGGTATTCCCATGCCGGATGTGTTGATCAGCAGCCTCGGCACCAAGATCCACTATTCGCTGGAGTTGACGGAGGATGACTTCTGGAATGAACATATTGACCATCTCTGGCAGCCGAAGCGGGTCAGAAAACTGATGTCGGAACTGCCTGGCATCAAGCCACAGGAGAAGATCGAGCAGGGCTATTTTAAAATCGCCTATCACTACGACCCCAACAAGGCGCCGTCGGTGGAAGAGATCTACGAGCTGCTGCACAAACACGAACTGACCTGTAACGTGGTCCATGCCTTCGGGCAGTACCTGGACATCCTGCCCTCGCGGGCGTCGAAGGGTCAGGCGTTACGCTATGTGGCGCAGCGTTGGGAAATACCGTTGCACCACATTCTGGTGGCCGGGGGTTCGGGAGCCGACGAGGACATGATGCGGGGCAACACCCTGGCGGTGGTGGTGGCCAACCGGCACAATGAAGAACTCTCTCACATGATCGATCACGAGCGCATCTATTTTGCCAATCAGGCCCATGCGCTAGGTATCCTAGAAGCCATCGATCACTATGATTTCTTCAAAACTTGTGACGTTCCGGTGAATCCATGAACGAACAACTGCTGCTATGTACCGACCTCGATAGAACACTCATTCCCAACGGTCCACAGCCGGAGTCGCCGCAAGCGAGATCCCATTTTCAACGGCTCTGCGCCTCGGCGCAGCTGACCCTGGCATATGTCAGCGGGCGTCATCGCACGTTGGTGCAGAATGCGATTGCCGACTATCAGCTACCCCAGCCCGACTATGTGGTGGGTGATGTGGGGACCACCATATACCGGATTGAGAGCGCCGAGGCGTGGCACCACCTTTATGAATGGGAAGAGATGATCGGCAGCGATTGGGCGGGCCGCAGCCACGCCGATCTGGTGCGGTTGTTTGCAGATCTTCAGGAACTGCGTCTGCAGGAGCACAGCAAGCAGAACCGCTATAAATTGAGTTATTATGTGTCGCTGGAGGTGGAGCGTGCTGCTACCGATGCGACGATGAAGGAACGTCTGCGGACTGCCGGTATCAATGCCACCTTGATCTGGAGTGTCGATGAGCAGACCGGTCTCGGCTTGCTCGACGTCCTGCCCGCCGGCGCCACCAAGCTGCATGCGGTGGAGTTTCTCATGGAAACATTAGGCTTCACCTACCGCAACACGGTCTTTTCCGGCGACAGCGGCAATGACATGCCGGTGCTGGTGAGTCCGATTCCAGCCATCTTGGTGAACAATGCGCCGCCGGATGTACGTCAGGAGGCAGTGGAGACCACCCAGGCGCGTCAGACCAGCGAGACCCTCTACATCGCCAAAGGTAGCTATCGGCAGATGAACGGCAACTACAGTGCGGGCATTCTGGAAGGGCTTGCCCATTATCATCCGGCTTGGATACAGCGTGTGCTTGGCGATGAGTAATCGTATAACCGTTTTCGGCGAGGTTTTGTTTGACTGTTTTCCAGGGGGAGAAAAGATTCTTGGTGGGGCTCCTTTCAATGTGGCCTGGAATCTCTGCGCTTTCGGCCAGCGGCCCTGGTTCGTCAGTCGTGTGGGTGAGGATGATGAGGGCAGAACGATCCGTCAGGCCATGGCGTCATGGGGTATGGATACCGGCGGCGTGCAGAGCGATCCGCAACATGCCACCGGCCAGGTGCAGGTCAGCCTCGATCAGGGTGAACCCAGCTATGATATCGTCGACGCGGTGGCCTATGATTTTATCGAGGCCGGGGAACTGGATCCACAACCCTGCCGCATGCTCTACCACGGCAGCTTG
>JASFJY010000474.1:0-3623 GCA_050119415.1 Chromatiales bacterium
TCTGCGGTGCCATTTATAAAATCAGGAAGAAATACCCTATGCATTAACCGATCCAGCAACTCCAGGATATATACCACTTCGAAAGTGGTATGGGTTATCCCTAGTTTCTACTCCAACCCTAAAGATATAGAATTATTTTAAGGAGATGATTTACAGTGGCCATACAACTGGAGGAAGTCATGGAAACGACACTGGCGACCAATAATTCGACCAATATCCAGAATAACACCAATGCGGCCGGACAAGCCTCCCAGGGTCAGCTCCTTTATCGGCAAACGCGGCTAAGCACCCAACCTGACCAGACAGTCAGAGAACAATTGGAAAGGACTGCACCGGATCAGAAATCCAGACTTGCCACTCAGTTCGTTGAGGCAGCGGGACGCCAGGGTGTAGCTGAATTATCGTCATCCCCTGAAGGTCAGCATGCGCTTGCCCGAATCTACGATCTGGCTGATAAAGAGAGCCAGACATTGATGAAGCAAATTCATAATAAACAAGGCAATACCGCAGTTGATTATACGCGAAAGGGCTCTGACAACGAGACACCTACCGGCGCAATAGCGGGTGCATTAACTGGCGGCCCTGCAATATATACCTATACCGACGCGCTCACTCGTGCAAAACTGACTGAATACGCCAATGAGCTAAGAAATCTAATCCAGAGTGGTGAATTGAGTAAAAGAAAGGCTGGGACAGTCGGCGCTGTCGTGGTTGATAACTTAATCCGAAAAGCCTACACAGGCCATAACCACAAGGGTATTCCTGACAATCTTCACCCGGTGATTCAGTCGCTCAAAGACAATATGAATCCTGGACGCATGCATGATAGCCTGCCAGCCACCCATGCTGAGGTATATGTATTAAACGATGCCTTGTGGGCAAGGGAGAGCATCAACCAGGAAAAAGGCATTAGTAGCCCCCTCACCAAGGCGGACCTATCCACATTCACACTGGACACATTTTGGACGAAAGACTCCACAATGGGCACAGGGATGGTACAGGGAGAAACCGCTCACCGTTGCGCCAACTGCACACAACTCTCGGATGGGGTTAGAAACCTTGCGGGGGATTCTCCAGGCAACTACAGCACTGAACAGGCCGCAAGAAGAAATATACAGCCAGATCAAGTAGACACCCCTCCTAGGGGACCCTATACAACTCAAGACCTCCATAGCGCCCGGCGTGGCGGCCTCATTGGCGGAGGTCTTGGCTTTGGCATAAGCTCGTTACAAGCCATGGCCGATGGCAGGATCACCGCGGGAGAAGCACAGGGTATCGCTACTGATACCGGTATCGCCGCGACAACCGGCGCGCTGGGTGAGGTCATAGAAAATCAAGTGGCTCGTGCCATCGCACAACCGGGCACTACCTCCGTAACGGGCGCGACAGCCAGGACGGTTGCAGGGCGGTTTGCCGGTGCCGGGGTGGCAGGTGCAATAATCAGTAGCGGTTTTTCTGCTTTCGAACAAGTCAACGCCTTCCAACGAGGTGATGTTAGCGGTTCCGAAGCCATCGGCAATGTCGTCGGTGAGGCTGCGGTAGGTGCGAGCGCTGGCCTGGCGGGAGCCGCTGCTGGGGCCGCAATTGGAAGCGTGATCCCCCTGGCAGGCACAGTTGTAGGCGGTGTAGTTGGTTTAGGTGTAGGTCTGGTGGCCGGGTATTTGACCGATCGTGGTCTACATGCGGCTAGCGTCAATACAGCCATTGCTAGTGGTGTGACCACTGCCATTGACGCAGGCGCTGATTTAATCGATGATGTCAGCAGCACTCTCAGCAATGCGGGGCAATCGCTTGCATCTGCTTTCGGCTGGTAAAGGTGAGATTCTGGGCTAACGGATTTCGTAGCAGTGTCATTCCAGGCTGGAATGATCGGTCAACCATTACCCTTGTTGGACCAACCAGCCAGAATGGATTTGCCACGAACATCGTGGTGACCCGCCAAGAGATCACTGAGCATTCAGCCAGCGCATTTGCGAAAGTTCAACTCAAGCTACTGGCGGACGAGGCTCACCACATCGAAATACTTGACGAACGAACCACTACCCTTGCCGGAATGCAAATTTATCAGCGCCTTCACCTGATCGATATCGGAGGACAAATAATTCAGCAAGTACAGACATATCTGGTGCAGCAATTAAACAGTAGTGCAACTGGATTCGTCATCACCTGCTCAGCCACCCCCGAAGACTTTACCCGCCACCTTCCGGCGTTTCGCCAGTTCACTGAAGAATTCCGTTTTTTCGATCCTGACACTGGAGAACCCAATTGAGTACCACACTCAGCACACTGGCTGAACGCTACCTGAAATCATTGGCAAGACTCCCCATGCCGCTAACCGAGCGAGTAGAAAAAGAGCTGAAAGCTGAGGGCTTACCCGCAATGGAACCATGGCTCGAGTTCCATGAGCGCTACGCGGGTTATGTTGAACAGATCTGGCATGACAGAGCTGTCTGGGGCCTTTTGCACTTCAAGCCACGATGGCAAGCCCCGAAAAGGTTAGCGTATTTTAAGGATTTTTATGAAGAACAAGAACACATCATTATCAACTGTGCCGATGTTCATCCCAGCTACGAATATCAGCTTGACGAAAAAGGTATGTTTAGTAGAGAAAGATCTAGATATTTTGATATCTATGTTGAGCAATCAGCACTTCATTGGTGGTTTACCACACAAATAGGACCTGAGCCGCTGCATCGTAAGTTTGACCTCAAAGATCCCCGGATCATCGACAAGATAAGGAGCCATTCTGAAATGGTCGAGGAAGCCTCTGACGAATTCAGTCGTGTTTTTCTAGGGGATTCTGTATTAGCCTATCAGGATGCAGAAACCGATCACTGGGTTCAAGTACTGAGTCGCGGTGATTTTAAATTGACTTAATTGTAGTCGCGCCCATCACGGGCGCGTGGATTGACACGACTTTGGGGGCATATATGGACACCCCAAGCATGTCAATAGCTAAGTGATCATTTTTATTGCTCCACATCTAATGCCCAACGGATCGCAGTCCGAAGAAAACAGCCTTTGACATATATCCGGCTTCACAGTAGTGCATCATGGTTGCGCCGAGCCCTGATGAGATTTAAGAACCCCTACCGCCTTGGCACCCTAAAGGTCTTGATGACCGATGTCTACACTCGGATTCAGGTAGGGGTTGTAGTGGTCAAGTCTTTTTTAGCCACGGTTTTCTAAGCATTCCAGCACTGCTGCTCAACTAATCTAGGAGCTTTTCCGTTGTTGTGAGTATGCGGCCTGATTTGACTATAGTATCGAATGATGTACTCAGTAATATGGTATTTTGCTTCCTCTAAAGAGTTATAGCCGATCTCAGGCATCCATTCTGTTTTAAAGCTTCTGAAGAACCATTCTACCGGACTGTTGTCCCAACAATTACCTCGTCGACTGGTGCTTTGCACCATTTGATATCGCCATAACTGTTGGCGGAAAGATAGGCTGGTGTACTGGCGCCCTTGGTCAGAATGAAATATGCCCAGATAATCGCGCAAGGAGTAAAGTGTATTACAACCATATACTATTGCTCTAACCTATTGTACCCCGTCACAGATTCTGTAACATTCAGAGCCGCCCCAATACGCCAGATCAAGGCGTGGCTCGCAGGCAGGAGT
>JASFJY010000475.1:0-3612 GCA_050119415.1 Chromatiales bacterium
TAGCCCCTTCCTGACTCGCTGAAGGTTACAGAATCTGTGACGGGGTACACGAGACACAAGACCCCAGGTAGATGAGCCCCTAAGGTGAAATATTCGGACTAACCCTCCCTCCCCTTAAATCCGCCAAAGCGGCTGGTCTGAGGCATCAAATTCAGCCCAGAGTTCACTATAGGTCTGCCCGGTAACCGGATGACGCTCGTGCGGCGCCACCTCGGACAACGGCAGCAGGACGAACGCATAGCGCAGGATCTCGTCCCGCGGAACCTGTACCCCTCTCTCATCGATGATGCGGTCGCTGTAGGTGAGCAGGTCGATGTCCAGGGTGCGGGAGGAGAACTTTTCGGCGCCACGGACCCGTCCGTGATCCACCTCGATCCGCCGCAGTTGCCGAACCAGTTCGAGGGCCGGCAAGCGGGTCTCTATCCCCACCACCAGGTTGTGGAAGTTGTCGCCGTTGAATCCCACCGCCTCGCTTTCGTAAACGGGTGATACCACCAGTTTCCCAAAACGCTCCCGCAACGCCTCGAGGGCATCGGCTATCTGCCCCTGCGGATTCATATTGCTGCCCAGGCTGAGCCAGGCCCGGATCAGCTCGCTTTCAGCCACGCCGTGCCCGCTCGATGATCACGCCGACATCCCGTGCGGCGCTCACCGCCCCTGCCTTGTTCAGGGTCAGCCGCACCCAGGGCACTTCGAACTCATCGAGTACGATGGCGGCACAGCGTTCCGCCAGCGTCTCGACTAGTTGGAATTCGCTCTCTCGCACGAACTCGATCAGACGCTTGCTCACCGCTTTATAGTCGAGGGTATCCTCAATCGCGTCTGTGGCAGCGGCGCGCGCGATATCCGCACCCATCTCCAGGTCGAAGACCACGGTCTGCCGGATCTCCCGCTCCCAGTCGTAAATGCCGATAACCGTGTCTATGCGCAAGTCGCGGATGAATACAGTATCCATGGTGTTGTTCTGTTGTTGATTGGCTGCAGCGGCCCATGGTAGTGGAGTGACAACGAAATATAAATCCCGAAGCTTCACGCTTTCAGGCGCTAAGGCCTGGCTGGGCCCCTCCCTACCAGGGTCGTGCGGTGTCTGGAGTCCTGCCCCACCCTTTCCCATTGGTAGTGGCGTTATGCGGATCATGCCGTCGGAGTATGTGCCATGCTTGACCTGATCCCAGCAACCGGTTCCAATGGCGCGATGTTGATTGCATCGCTTCTTGTCATCAGTGCCTACCTGTTGGGATCCATCTCCAGTGCCATCATCGTCTGCCGGCTCACTGGCCTGCCCGATCCCCGCACGCAAGGCTCCAACAATCCCGGCGCTACCAATGTACTGCGCCTTGGCGGCAAGAAGCCTGCTGCCATCACCCTGCTGGGCGATTCGCTCAAGGGTTTCATACCCATGGTGGCGGCCCATCTGCTGGATGCCTCGCCACTGCTTTTGGCACTAACCGGCATGGCCGCTTTTCTCGGGCACCTCTATCCCCTTTTCTTCAGCTTCAAGGGGGGCAAAGGAGTCGCCACTGCGCTCGGCGTTCAGTTCGGCATGCACTGGGGGATTGGCGTCGGCGTGGGGCTGATCTGGCTATTCATGGCCAAGGTGGTCAACATCTCCTCCCTCTCGGCCCTGGCCTCCATGGCCCTGGCCCCCCTCATCGTCTGGCTGATCTGGCCCGCCCCGGAGCTGCTCGTCATGCAGATACTGGTGAGCCTGATCCTGTTCTGGCGCCACCGCTCCAACATCCGGAATCTGCTACAGGGCACCGAAGGGAAGATTGCAAAAGAAAACAACGTCGGCCCCGATCCTGAATAGTCCAATCCCGACAGGAGCCTCCACATTATGTCACCCCCCCGTTTCCAAGAACTCCCCGACCAGGTCACCTGCATCGACACCGAATATCAACGCCCTGCCTTGGCGGCCTGCTATCTGATCGAATCGGAGGGTGAGGTGGCCTTTATCGACACCGGCACCAGCCACACGGTGCCGCTGCTGATGTCGATGTTGGAAATCAAGGGCATCGAGCCCGAGCAGGTCAAATATGTGATCCCGACCCACGTGCACCTGGACCATGCCGGCGGTACGGGCGCGCTGATGCAACAACTGCCCCGGGCGAAAATGCTGATCCACCCCTATGGCGCCCGCCATATGATCGACCCGAGCAAACTGGCTGCCAGCGCCATCGCGGTCTATGGGGAGGAGGCATTCAAAAGGAGTTTCGGCGAGCTGATCCCGGTTGAGGAGAGCCGTGTCATCGAAACGCCGGATGGCTTCCGCCTGCGCCTGGGTTCCCGCGAACTACTCTGTCTCGACACCCCGGGCCACGCCCGCCACCACATTTGCATCTACGACGCTCAGAGTCGCGGCATCTTCACCGGCGACACCTTCGGCGTCTCCTACCGGGAGTTCGACACTGACAAGGGCCCCTTCCTGCTCGCCACCTCAACCCCCATCCAGTTCGACCCGAATGCCTGGCATGAGACTCTCGACCGTCTGATGGCGCTATCACCCCAAGTCCTCTACCTGACCCACTACTGCGCCGTCCATGAACCTGCCCGCATGGTGCAGATGCTGCGGGACTCACTCGAGCGCTTCAGCACCATCGCCCTGGCCGCCGATGCCCCACCGGGCCAGATGCGGATAAAACAGATCAGAACCGCCCTACTCCAGTGGCTGCTGGCCAGTCTCGATCAACACGGATGCAAACTACAACCGAGCGAGATTGAACAGTCAATGGCCATGGACTTGGCGCTCAACGCCCAAGGTTTGGAAGTCTGGCTACGGAAACGGGAAGAGGCAGCGCAGCAGGCCGAAGGCTAAACCGAATGCCTCATCCGGGCAGAGCCCCGGAAAGCTTGTCATTACGCGCGCCCGCCCCAAGTGTGATTTTTGAACAGGATATTAACCCGCCCCTTACGCCAGACATGGTTATAAGGTTAGTATGTAGCGAAATTCTAAAGGAAAAAAAAGCGCACATTTCGAGCTGGAATAGGTGTATACGTTGAGCCTGAATATGCAGTCAATATAGAATAATCACGACATAGGAGTGCAAATTTACACTTTGAATCCAGATAGAGAGCCAGTCAGAAATCTTAAATATCGTATCTGACTTTTTATGGAATAATAAGTGGAGGGATTTTTAATAATGGATTATTTATTGTCATAATATCTGTGCATATATCTTCCGTAGATCGCATTTCATGATCTCTCATATCGCAGTTATGGATACTTGCTTGTTTAGAGCTGTCCATTTGTGTGCGCACGGCTAGAACGACCGTTTAGCGTTCCCACACAGGACATAATAGGAGAATGTTGTGCAGTGTAAGACCAAGCTTTCATTGAACATTTACTTTCGGTGGAAAAAAACAAGGCAGTGGTTATGCGAGGCGCTGACGGTTGTGCTTGCCGTGGGCATGTTGGGGATCATATCCGCAACGCCGCTGAGTGCCGTCGAACTGGTCAGTGTCAACAAGGACGGAACCGACTCCGGGAGCGATAGTTCCTACGTTTCCTCCATCAGCGCTGATGGCCGGTTCGTGACCTTTAGAAGCGCTGCCGACGACCTGGCGGGCACGGATACCAACGGCGAACAGGACGTGTTTGCGCGAGACCTTCAG
>JASFJY010000476.1:0-3608 GCA_050119415.1 Chromatiales bacterium
TTCGCCCCCGACATCCAGGAGACAATACTGGACAACGCCCGTTGGGCGGTCTTCGTCGTCGAGGATGACATGGCGCACAAGCGTATCGTGGAGGCAGGCGCGCGGGGCGGCCTCGACGTCCAAATCGTAAAAGGGCTCGCCGCGGGCGAACGGGTGGTGACCCATCCCGACGATGCCTTGGAGGAGGGAGTCGTGGTGCGCGAATAACCCGTTGCGTTCCCCTTATCTGCCTTGCCGGAGTTGCTCGCTCACTCCCTTTTGTAGCGTATCCAGTATTTCCTGGTAGTCGAACCTCTCGGCGATCCCGGACAACACCTTCTCCAGCATCGGGTCACAGGTCCCTATCTGCCGGATCACCGCCGCTATGGCCTCGGTGTCCAGGCTCTCCAAGGCCACCCTGAGCGTATCGCGCAACTCCTCCGGCAACGGCGACAACATCTCCGGCGTCAGTGCCACGGGCCGTTCCTCTTCCACAGGCGCCTCCTCGATGAACCTCACCCCCAATTGCCGCGACAGGCAATCGTAGATCTCACTGGAGCGGTAGGGCTTGCGCACGAAGTCATCCATGCCGGCGGCGAGCATCTTCCGCTGCTCCTCCTTGAAGGCGGAGGCGGTCACCGCGACGATCTTCACCTTCTCCCCCCCAGGTAAGCGGCGGATGCGCCGCGTCGCCTCCTCCCCGTCCATCACCGGCATGCGCCGGTCCATCCAGATGAGATCCGGGCGCCACTCCTCAAAGAGCTTCACGCACTGCTCCCCGTCGTCGGCCACCTCCACCTCGAAACCCAGATCATCCATCAGCGCCTTGAGCAGGCGCTGGTTTTCCGCCTGATCCTCGGCGATAAGCGTGCGGTAGACCGGCTGCCCCGGCGCAAGCCCTACGATCTCGCCGCGCGGTGCCTCCGGCGTGTGGACATCCGCCGCCTCCGCCCCCTCCACCTGCACATCCACCCGAAACAACGAACCTTTTCCCACCGCGCTCTCCACCGAAATGGTTCCCCCCATCAACTTCACGAACTGCCGCGTGATGGTCAGCCCCAGGCCGGTTCCTTTCTGCTCGCCCCCTTTCCCCAACTGCACGAAGGGCTTGAACAGGCGCTTCAGATCGGCCTCGCCGATCCCCGGGCCCGAATCCTCCACCTCGATCAGCAGGTGGAACCTTGCGTTCTTCCGCGCCCCCAGGCGGATGGTCACGCCCCCCTGTGTGGTGAACTTCACCGCGTTGCCCACCAGATTGATCACAATCTGGCGCAGGCGGGCCTCGTCGCCCTTGATGTAGTGCGGAACCTCTGGTGCCTTGTCGAGCAGGAGCTGCAGCCCCTTCTGCCGCGCGCGCATCTGCATCATGTCGGCCACGTCGGCCACCATGGCATCGAGATCGAACGGCGCAATCTCCAATTGCAGCCGCCCCGCCTCGATCTTGGCGATCTCCAGCACGTCGTTGATCAGGGTGAGCAGGTGTTCGCCGCTGCGGTTGATAATGTCCACATTCTCGCGCAGGCCGGCGGGCAGTTGCGGATCGCGGCGGATGAGGCTGGAAAAGCCGAGGATGGCGTTCAGGGGCGTGCGCAGCTCGTGGCTCATGTTGGCCAGGAAGGCGCTCTTGGCCTTGTTCGCCGCCTCCGCCGCGTCCCGTGCCAGCAACAGCTCCGCCGTGCGGTGCTGGACCGTCTCCTCCAACTGATCCTTGTAGCGGCGCAGCGCCTCCTCCGCGTGCTTGCGCTCGGTGATGTCGCGCCCCTCCGATATGAGAAGAACGACGCGCCCCTGCGCATCGGTGATAGGATTGAGTGAGAAATCGACATAGCGGATCTCCCCATCCGCCGTCGGATGGGTAGCCTCAAAACGAACAAGCCGCCCTCCCGCCGCATCCCGGATCGCCGCCCGCAGATTCTGTTGCATCTCGGTGGAGTGCGCCCACCAGGGCGTTTCCCAGAACGGCTTGCCGAGCACCGCCTCTTTGCCGATGCCCGCGAATTGCAGCGCAGTCTGGTTGGCTTGGAGAACCACACCTTCCGTATTCAACACTCCGATGAACTGGAAGGTCTGGTCGAAGATGGCGCGGAACTTCTGTTCGCTCTGGCGCAATGCCTCGTAAACGAGGGCGTTTTCCAGTGCGATGGCCGCCTGGGCGGCGAGCAGATCGAGCACGGCCAACCGATCCGGCGTGAAGACGTGCGTGGCGAGATCGTTTTCCAGATATAACAAACCGATCAACGTGGCTTGTTTGGTAATGGGGAAACACAGCACGGACTTGGGATGCCGCCGCGAGAAATACTCGTCCGACGAATAGGAACTCGGGCTGGCGGCATCTTCGAGGAGCACTTTATCCCGGCTGCGGCGGACATAATTAATAATGGATGCCGGGAATAGAGCCTCCGGAAACCCCGGCTCGCTGCGGACCTGCACGACCACGTTCTGGTTCTCGACACGGGCTTCGGCGGCCAACGACAATCCTTCTTCCCGCGTCAGGAGCAGACAGCCCTGTCGGGCGCCGGCGGTAGTCAGCACGGTCCTCATCAGGGTCTTGATCAAGTTGTCGAGGAGGATTTCGCCGGAGATGGCCCGCGAAGCTTGAACGACGGCGAAAACATCGATCTCCCTGGCCACGGTCGCGGACGTGCTGGCCGGGGCAAGCGACGATGCCTCCCGCAGTTGCGGGTAGCGTAGTTCCAACTGTCTCACCTTGCCTTGGGCTCCCCAGCGGGCATAGCAGTCGCAGGCATCGCGAAGATAGGCGTCGGCGATCCGGTCGAAATCTCGCGCGCGGTAGAACCGCGATGCAACCTCGGCGGCGAGAGCTGCCTGGTGAACAAAGTTGTTGTCCAGAGCCGAGCCTATGGCCTGATCGTAGAGGCGCATCGCTTCCATGTCCCGCCCTTCGATGCAGGCGATTTCCGCGGACACTAGGAGGTAGCGGTTGGCGAAGTTTTCGGGGCAATTGTCCGCCCAGCATTTCAGCTTTCCCTGGATCTCTGCGATGATCTGAACAAACTGCCACTGTTGCTCAGCTGGGGCATCCGCATGGAGTGCCGCCAGCGTCAACGCATGATAGAAATGGAGCGTCGGCCCATTCACAAACGACGCCACGTAGAGCATCGAAGAGGACATGCGATCGGCCCATTCAAGGGCCTCGTCATAGCGTTCGTTCATGAAGGCCGCGATAAGCTTCATGATGCGGTAGAAGGCGAGGCCGAGACCGAATCCCGCTCGCTCGATCGCCGAAACGGAAGTGGCCTCGTCGAAGTCGGAATCGCTGAAATCGGTCAGTGAGCGGGTCTTGCCCTGCAAACTCAAGGCAAACTGCTCCTCAAGCCGGTCCACGTGAAAGACGGTGTCAATGCGGTGCTGCCGAGCGAAGGCGACGTAGCGCCGCGCCACTTCAACCACACGTTCCAGCGGGTCGCCGTTCTCCAGATGGTGCCAAATCGCGTGATAGGTCACATAACCGCCGTACCCCAAGTCGCCGAAATCCAGGCAAGCACGGAAAGCCTGCTCCAGCAGCGGCAGGCTCGTGGCAATATGGTGGCACCAAAAGACGACGGTAATTGAATGAAGGAACAGAACTTTCCCTCTCACGGGGGCCGCGGAAGGGGTTTGTGTGTTCA
>JASFJY010000477.1:0-3605 GCA_050119415.1 Chromatiales bacterium
CCTGTACATGAAGTCACCGCCACCCAATAGGAAGCATTTTCTTGAAGAGTTCCTTTTCAAAAGATTCGTGACGTTTTTGTCATATTTTGATTAAATAAGCTGGCGGTTTTGCCGATTTCTCAGTTAGAGAGTTGTGAATGGACCGGAGAGGTCCCTCTATCCTCCTGTCGTTGTGCGAACTGCTGCACAAACAATGGCAAGGAGTGCAACACGAGACTGAGATGAGCAAGAAGAGGAAAAATAAGAAGAGGCAGGCGCTACCGTCCGGTGTCATGCTAAATGCCTACCCCGATAGTATCGGAGGCAAGCTGGCCGACGTCGTCACCCTACTGCAACGTCCCGAGCTGGAAGAGACCTTCTCCCTCTTCTATATCCTGCCCACTTTTTTTAACAGCGATCTCGATCGTGGTTTCTCCGTCATTGATTACGGTCTCAATCGGGAACTGGTCTCGGAGCAGGACATCGAGGCGTTGAATGCACTCGGTATCACCTTCAAATTCGATCTCATCCTGAACCACCTATCGGTTGCCTCGCCTCAGTTCCAAGACCTGCTGGAAAATGGCGATAGCTCGGAATACCGACACTTTTTTATTGATTGGAACGATTTCTGGTCGAAGCATGGGGAGATGGGCGAAGACGGCCACATCATTCCCAAACAGGAGTATCTTGACAAGCTTTTCATGCGCAAGCCGGGGCTGCCGATCCTCAAAGTCGGTTTTCCCGATGGCACGGAGCGGCCCTACTGGAACACCTTCTATCAGCAGGTCAGCTATAGCGAAGTGACAGCGCAGGAGATGTCCGGCATTCAGGGGATGACGCGAGAGACGGCAGACAAAATCGCCACGCTCGTCAACGAAAATATCGAAGCGGGAACCGAACCGGATAAGATGTACCTGGACGGTTACGCCCATTTCAAGAGCAAGATCCTGCCGGTGCTGGAGAAGAAGCGTAAATACCTGGGCCAGATGGATCTCAATGCCAAGTCGGAAAAGGTCTGGGAGTTCTATCACGAAACCCTGCAGAAGCTGAAAAGCTACGGCGGCCAAGTCATCCGCCTCGACGCCTTCGCCTACCTGCATAAGGAGCCCGGCGAGGCCAACTTCTTCAACAAGCCAGGCACCTGGCTCTACCTGGAGCGGCTGAAGGAGATCGCCAGGGAATACGATCTAACCATCTTTCCCGAGGTCCACGCCCAGTACGGTAGCGGGCTGCATGAGGAGGTGGCGGCCGAAGGCTACCCGATCTACGACTTTTTCCTCCCCGGCCTGATGATCGACGCCCTGGATCGCGGCACCTGCGTCCATCTGCTCGATTGGATTGACGATATCCACCAAAAGGGTCTGGAGACCATCAATATGCTGGGCTGCCACGACGGTATTCCGGTGCTCGACCTGAATGGCGTCAAAAGCGAGGGCGAGGCGTGCAAGAGGCTACTCGAGGATGCGCAGATCGAGGCGGTGGTCGAGCGTATTCTCAAACGCGGTGGGCGGGTGAAAAACCTCTATGGTCCTGACGGGCGCAAGATAGCCTACTACCAGGTCAACGCAACCTTCTTCAGCGCCCTCGGCGAGGACGATCGCAAGCTGCGGCTGGCGCGGGCGATCCAGCTCTTCATGCCGGGTATCCCTCAGATATGGTATCTCGACCTCTTCGCCGGCAAGAACGACTACGAAGCCGCCGATCGGGGCGGCCCCGCCGGCCATAAAGAGATCAACCGCACCAACCTCAGCCTTGATGACATCGAGGAACGGTTGCAGTGGCCCATCGTACAGGACCAGCTCGCCATGATCCGCCTGCGCAACACCTCGCCCGCCTTCCAGGGAGCGCTTCAGGTCGAAGCGCCGGAATCACATCTGCTGATCATGAGTTGGCGTCATGGCGATTGCAGTGCAACCCTGCATGCCGACCTGCGGGCACTCAGCCTCACCATCGAGCATCATAGGGGGGATCAGCGGGAGCTAATGAACTACTAGGCCGCGTGTTTCACCCGATTGCCGGGTTAATAACTTACGGTTTTAACAGTTGTTTCTGGTGCATTTGCAGAGTATGGATTGTATTTGACTAGGCTGGATGTGCTCTCGTATCTGTCTCGCCGTCCAGTTTGTACCGTATGGCGTGATTGAGCCTACCCCCCGGGGTATCTGCCTGCTGGCGGGAGGAGTATCTCAAGGTTTTTTTGTTTCCTGCCGATAAACAGTATGTCGGCAATTTTGCAAAACGGAAATCGGCCGTGACAGACGTCATTTTTGAGCATTTTGACAAACAGGAAATACGGGTGCTCGCACAGGCCCCCGTACTGGTATTTTTATTGATCTCGGCGGCGGATGGCGTCATCGATAAACGTGAGATTAAAAGTTTCGCGTCACTGCTCACCGCTCCACCCTACAGCGTTCTGCTGTCGGTGATGGCACGGGCTCGGCTTAGCCTCGTCGACGCCCTGCGGCAGCTCACCGAAAACCCTGTCGACTATTGGGAAGAATTGCAGCATATCAACCGGGTGCTCGAGAGAGGCTTGCCAAGTGCCTTGGCGCAGCAGATAAAGCTGCAGCTCTATGAGCTCGGCTGGCATGTGGCGGCCTCCTCCGGACACTCGCCCGAGGAGGTGGACAATAACATCTGCAGACAAGAGGGCACCGCGTTGAAGGTGATCGCAGGCATCTTCGGCATAGATGAGCGACATCGCGAATCAGGTTAGTAAAATATAGCTCCTTTGGTTGTCGATACAGGATACCCATGATCAGCGGATTCCGGTGCGGCTTGCCCCACCGGATACCCCTTGTTGTTCGATAGCACAGGTCGGATTAGCGCTGCGTAATCCGATTCTGATGGGGCATGTCCCGCCTTTTGTCGGCTAACCCGACCTACGGGATTCCTTAATGATTAATAATGTTGCGTGTAGCCGTTACAATGATCGGCTTTGAAAAGCCGCATGGTAAGACCGTGACCGCACTTGTTATTGAAAATCTCCACAAGACCTACCGCAATGGCTTCGAGGCCCTCAAGGGGATCAGCCTGCAGGTGGCGGCGGGGGACTTTTTCGCCCTGCTGGGCCCCAACGGGGCGGGCAAGTCGACCGCCATCAGTATCATCGCTTCGCTGATCAACAAGACTTCAGGGCGTGTCGCCATTTACGGCCACGACCTGGATCGTGAGCGTGAGGCCGCCAAGTGCCGGATCGGTCTGGTGCCCCAGGAGTTCAACTTCAATATGTGGGAGCCGGTGGTGGAGATCCTGGTTAATCAGGCCGGCTACTATGGCATTCCGCGCCGTCTCGCCTTCGAGAGGGCGGAGACTTATCTCAAGCAGCTCGACCTGTGGGGGAAACGCGATACCCAGGCGCGCTGGCTCTCCGGCGGTATGAAACGGCGGCTGATGATCGCCCGCGCGCTGGTGCACCAGCCGCGGTTGCTGATCCTCGATGAGCCAACCGCCGGCGTCGATATCGAGATCCGTCGCTCCATGTGGCGCTTCCTGCGCGAGATCAACCGCCAGGGCACCACAATCATCCTTACCACCCACTACCTGGAGGAGGCGGAGAGCCTGTGCCGCAATATCGCCATCATCAACCATGGACGCATCATCGAGCAAACCAGCATGGCGCGACT
>JASFJY010000478.1:0-3605 GCA_050119415.1 Chromatiales bacterium
CGCGCTCCGCCGCCTGCATATCCCCCCGCCGCTTCAGGTCGTGGATGTGTTGAATCAGCTTATGCAGTGCTTTGTGCGGCTGCTCGATCTGCCTCATCTCCGGCATATCGGCGAACTCCACCACGCCCACCTGGGCGTACCACTTACCAAAGCTACACTCGGTATGGTTGAAGGCCACCCGCTCATCCAGCGAACCCTTGCCATCGAGGAAACCGCGGACTTTTGCCTTCCAGCCCAGATGGGCCGCCATCGCCCGTTGCAGCTGTGTCGCATGGATATTACCTGTACGGAACTGACCCAGTAGAGCGACCAGCTGATCCACCTCACGGGACATCTCCACGCTGGCTGTGTAGCCGTTCGCGGAGTCCTTCGACGTATCTTCCGCCAGGTGGGTGATCTTCACAATATTGCGGTTGATATCCTCCGCCACCGCACTCTGCTCCTCGGCGGCCGTGGCGATCTGGGAGCTCATCTGGGTGATGGTGTCCACCGCGTGGGTGATCTCTTCCAGGGCGGCATGCGCCTGCCTCGCCTGCTCCACACTCTCACCCGCCTGCTGCTGACTGGTCTGCATGACCTGCACGGTCTGCTGCACACCCGACTGCAGGCTTTCGATCATCTCTTGGATCTCTGCCGTGGAGTCCTGAGTACGCTTGGCCAGGGTCCGCACCTCATCCGCTACCACGGCAAAACCGCGGCCCTGTTCCCCCGCCCGCGCAGCTTCGATGGTGGCATTGAGCGCCAACAGGTTGGTCTGATCGGCAATACCCCGGATCACATCCAGCACGGAACCGATGCGTTCACTGTCCTGTTCCACCTTTTGCACTGTCTCCACGGCATGCCCCACTTCTACCGCCAGCACGTCGATACTGTTGGTCACGGAATTGACCACGTCACGCCCGGCGTTGGCCTGTACATCCGCCTCTCTGGCGGCCTCTGCCGTGTGCGAGGTATTCTGCGCCACATCATGTACCGTGGTCGACATCTCGGTCATCGCCGTTGCCACCTGGGTGGTCTGTTCATGCTGCTTTTCGATACCCCCTTTGGTGTGCTCGGCCAGGGTCGCGAAGTTACCGACCTGTCCACTGAGGTTTCCGGCGGCCTGCGAGACACTCTCAATCATCCGCTCGGTCTTCTCGGCGAAGCGGTTGTAAGCGCGGCATAACCGAGAGACCTCGTCCTTGCCCTTTTCATCCATACGCACGGTCAAATCTCCCTCTGCCGAGGCAATACCCTCCATCGCCACCGCTGCGTCGCAGATCGGTTTCACCACCCCACGGCTGATAAGCCACACCAGGGCAGCGATCACCAGCACCGAAACAATGCCAAGCCCTACGATCAGGGTGGAGAGGGTTGCGGAAGCGGAGTCGAAGGCGGAGCGATCTTTGGCCAACACCAACACACCAATGGGTTCTCCTGAGTAGTTGCTCACGGTAGCCGCATAATAAGCGACAGGCACACCCTTGAGTTCACCGTGATCGAAAACGGATCGCCCCTTTTCGATCCCCTTCAGGGTCTCCATGGAAATCAAACCGTTGTCTTTCATGGTGGAGGCGAACAGCTCCAACTTGCCATCACGCCTGATATAGAGTTCCAGATCGACCTCATGGTGTCTGGCGTACTCATCGAAGAAGGCCTGGCCGAACGACATGCCGAACTCGACAGAGCCAAGATGCTGTCCCTGATAGTTCACCGGCACCAGGCCGCGCACACCCAATCCCGCGACACCGACCTCCAGGCCATGGAGCGACTTTTTCGTCTGGTTGGTCTCCACCACGGTCAAGCGGAAAGAGGAGAGATCATCACCGAACTTGGCCGGTTTGTGCACCCGCAGAAAGGAGGTGGCGGGTGGCTCGTGAAACTGGAACTGGCGTACACCATACTCATTTTTGAGCTTGGCGAAACCGGGCAGGAAGTAGGACTCCAGCGCTGAACGGTCCTGCTCGGCAAAGGCCTCCTGCACCTGGGGTATACCGGCCACCAGTGCGCTCATCGCCCGCGCCAAACGGCCTTCCGACTCCACACTGGCAACCACATTCTCATAGATCTCGGCGATCTCGTTTTGCTCCGCGGTACGCAACATCCCCTTCATGTAGCCGAAGGTGGTGTACTGAGTGACGAAAAGAACGAGAATAATAGCCACGACCGTGGCGATGACGAAGCGCATCGAGATGCCGATATTTCTGAACATATGCCTAATTCCTCATAAGCCTAAATAAATACAATTCCCTCCTAAAACTGCTCCTGATCTATCGAATGTAGCGGCATTTGTGAAAAAATGTTGATAATCCACACTTCACAATAGGCACATAAAGGCGCAGAAGTTAGTCGCCATCGTCCCTGCCGTAAGAAACAGACTAAAACAATAATTATCATGGGCGCCCTGCCCTGCTCCCCAGACAAAAAAAGCCCCGCACCTCAAAGAGGCGCGGGGCTCTGTTGGGCCGATTACGGCAGTCGCACTACATCATGCCGCCCATGCCGCCCATGCCGCCCATGTCGCCCATAGACGGAGCAGCAGCCGTCTCTTCCTTCGGCTCCTCGGCCACCATGCACTCGGTGGTGATCATCAGACCGGCCACGGAGGAGGCGTTCTGCAGCGCGGAACGGGTCACCTTGGTGGGATCGAGGATACCCATCTCCATCATGTCACCGTACTCGTCGGTGGCGGCGTTGAAGCCGTAATTACCCTTGCCAGCGCGCACCTTGTCGAGCACCACGGAGGGCTCGCCGCCGGCGTTGGCGACGATCTGGCGCAACGGCTCTTCCATGGCACGGCAGGCGATGGAAATGCCCACATCCTGGTCGTGGTTGTCGCCTTTGGTCTCCTTGATGGACTCCAGGGCGCGCACCAGGGCGACACCGCCGCCGGGGACAATGCCCTCTTCAACCGCGGCGCGGGTCGCATGCAGGGCGTCCTCCACACGGGCCTTCTTCTCTTTCATCTCCACCTCGGTGGCGGCACCGACCTTGATCACAGCCACACCGCCGGCCAACTTGGCCACACGCTCCTGCAGCTTCTCGCGATCGTAGTCGGAGGAGGTCTCCTCGATCTGCGCGCGGATCTGCTCGACACGGCCCTTGATGTCGCCCTCGACGCCGGCGCCATCGATAATGGTGGTCTCTTCCTTGGTAATGTTGATCTTCTTGGCGCTGCCCAGATCATCCAGGCTGGCCTTCTCCAGAGAGAGGCCGACCTCTTCGGAGATCACGGTGCCGCCAGTGAGGATGGCGATATCCTGCAGCATGGCCTTACGGCGATCGCCGAAACCGGGTGCCTTCACCGCGGCCACCTTGACGATACCGCGCAGGTTGTTGACTACCAGGGTGGCCAGCGCCTCGCCTTCCACATCCTCTGCGATGATCAGCAGGGGCTTGCCGGCCTTCGCCACACCCTCCAACACGGGCAGCAGGTCGCGGATGTTGGATATCTTCTTATCGTGCAGCAGGATGAAGGGGTCTTCCAGCTCGGCGGCCTGACTCTGCTGGTTGGTGATGAAGTAGGGAGAGAGGTAGCCGCGATCGAACTGCATACCCTCGACCACATCGAGTTCGTTCTGCAGCGCGGAGCCCTCTTCCACGGTGATGACACCCTCTTTGCCGAC
>JASFJY010000479.1:0-3602 GCA_050119415.1 Chromatiales bacterium
CGAAGTCATCTTGTTCTTTCCGGTTCGCTGTATCTGGTTTTCAATCGCTTACCCGACAGAAGTCATCTACTACTTTGTGGAAAAGCACGTACAAACCAACCCCTTCCCCCCCGAAATGAAAGAGGCCTGCAACCGCGACGAATCCGTCAAGGTCTGGTACCCGAAACAACACACTGAAAAAGCGGCCTGATTTAGCCGATGAAACGACCAAGGCGTTGGTTTTTCAAATTCCCTCACCCCGGCCTTCTCCCTGAGGGAGAGGGACTAACCCGAATGTATCATCCGGCTTCATGCCTCAGATGTAAGTCGGGTTAGCGCAGCGTAACCCGACCTACGTTCGAGCATGAAACCGCTTGATCCGCCACGTCCCTCGGAGAGCTTCTGCGAATCTAAGTGGAAAGCGACCGGATGGAATATTCGCGCTAAAGCTCCCGGGTGGCGAGAAACCGCACATCGGGCCAGCGCTCGATGGCCAGGTCGAGATTGACCCGGGTCGGCGCCAGGTAGACCAGTTGCTCGTCGCCGTCGAGGGCCAGGTTGTCGTAGGCCTTCTCCTTGAAGCGCTCCAGCATCTTGGCATCGTCGCACTCGATCCAACGGGTGGTGACCACGTTCACCGGCTCGACGATAGCCTCTACCTTGTACTCGTGCTTGAGTCGCTCCACCGCCACGTCGAACTGCAGCACGCCAACGGCGCCGAGAATCAGATCGTTGTTCTTCAGCGGTCGGAAGACCTGGGTCGCCCCCTCCTCGCAGAGCTGCAGCACCCCCTTGAGCAGGGCCTTCTGCTTCAGCGGGTCCTTCAGCACCACCCGGCGGAAAAGCTCCGGCGCGAAGTAGGGAATGCCGGTGAACTTCAGCGCCTCTCCCTCGGTGAAGGTATCGCCGATCTGGATAGTGCCGTGGTTGTGCAGACCGATGATGTCGCCCGGCCAGGCCTCCTCCACATGGCGGCGCTCGTCGGCCTGGAAGGTCAGCGCATTGCTGATCTGCACCGTCTTGCCGATTCGCACATGGTTCATCTTCATGCCCTTGCGGTAACTGCCGGAGCAGACCCGCAGAAAGGCGATGCGGTCACGGTGCTGCGGATCCATATTGGCCTGGATCTTGAAAATGAAGCCGCTGAACTTGGCCTCGGCAGGTTCGACCATGCGCTCCTGGGCGGGACGGGAGAGGGGGCCCGGCGCATACTCGACGAAGGCGTCGAGCAGCTCCTTGACACCGAAGTTGTTGATTGCCGAACCAAAAAAGACCGGCGTCTGTTGGCCCTTCGCATAGGCCTCCAGATCGAGCGCATGGCTGGCGCCGCGCACCAGTTCGATCTCCTCGCGCAGTTCATCCGCCTGAGCGCCAATCAGTTCGTCCAATTTAGGGTTGTCGAGACCCTGGATGATCTCGCCCACCTGGATCTTGCCGCCATGGGTGGCGCTGAAGAGGTGGGTGGCGTCGCTGCGCAGGTCATAGACCCCCTTCAACCGCTTACCCATGCCGATGGGCCAGGTGACCGGGGCGCAGGCGATCTTCAGCACCGATTCGATCTCATCGAGGATCTCCAGCGGATCACGACCCTCCCGATCGAGCTTGTTGACGAAAGTGAGGATCGGGGTATCGCGCAGGCGGCAGACCTCCATCAGCTTGATGGTGCGCGCCTCCACGCCCTTGGCCACGTCGATCACCATCAGCGCCGAATCCACCGCGGTGAGGGTGCGGTAGGTGTCTTCCGAAAAGTCCTCGTGGCCGGGGGTGTCGAGCAGGTTGACGGTCTCCTCCCGGTAGGGAAACTGCATCACCGAGGAGGTCACGGAGATGCCTCGCTGCTTCTCCATCTCCATCCAGTCGGAGGTGGCGTGGCGTGCCGCCTTGCGCCCCTTGACAGTACCGGCCATCTGGATGGCGCCGCCGTAGAGCAGCAGTTTCTCGGTCAGGGTGGTCTTGCCTGCGTCGGGGTGCGAGATGATGGCAAAGGTGCGACGGCGGCTCAGTTGTTCAAGCAGTTCGGACATCGGGGCGATCGTTGGGGTAAAAGGTGGCGGATTATAACGCATTCCCGGCTTTAATGGGCCTCGCCAAAGCCGGCTTTCAGGTGGAAAACCGGTCTAACGGGAAACCCGTTCGTCTCCTTTCGTCTATTAGACTTCAATCCACTCCTTTTTCTTCCGCTTTCATATAATTTTATTCAGGTTTTTTAACCCTGCCCCGCAGCCAAGCCCCCTCCTCCCTCATCTAATGTTCCTTCCCCCTCGGCGCAACCATTTCGACTACCATGATATTAGGGCCCTTTTTGCCCTCTGACTCGAGAACAGAAGGATGAGCGAAGCCCCCCGCCATGCACCACCGTTACCCGATGAGACGGAACGGTCATTGCTAGCCTCTTTGCTGGCAATGCATGATTCCGCCGCTCACGAGCCCGAGCAGGAGATCCTCCAGCAAGGCATCGAGCATGCGGTAACCCTGACGGGAAGTGAAATCGGCTATCTCCACTTCGTCAACGAGGATCAAGAGACGATAGAGCTGGTCACCTGGTCGGAGGGGGCGCTGGCACGCTGTTCAGCGGTCTATGAGCGTCACTACCCCATTTCGGCGGCCGGGATCTGGGCCGACTGCGTTCGCTTCAAACGCCCGTTCATCCATAACGATTACCCATCCCTGCCGCAACGCGGCGGCGTTCCCGAGGGGCATCCCGAACTGCAGCGTCACCTGGGCGTTCCGGTGATCTATCAGGATAAAGTGCGTATCCTCATGGGCGTCGGTAACAAGCCGCACCCCTACGACGAGCGGGACATCGCTATCGCGCAACGGCTCGCCGATGCGACCTGGGACCTGGTGCTGAGACGACGTGAGTTGGACAGACTGCTTACCCATCAGCAACAGATGCGTCAGTTGCAACGTATCGCCTCGGTAAGCAGCTGGGAGTGCGATCCGGAGGAGGACAAAATCACCTTCGACGACCTTTTCTACCATATCCTCAACACCGATCAATCCATCCCCATGCCCCTGTCGATCGGGGATTTCCTCGGTTATATAGACACTGCGAACCAGCAGGAGGTCGTAGCGCGCCTCACCTCGCACGACATCGGCTCCCATTTCTACTTGGAAATCACCGGCATCAAGCGCAGTGGCGAGCACCTGCCACTCGCCTTCCAGGGCCATATCCAGGCGCGTGCACGCGGTGAAAGCGTGATCATCCGCGGCATATTGCAGGATTTGAGCGAACGCCGGGCCATGGATGAGATCCGGGAGAAGGCCTTCCATGACCCCCTCACCGGCCTGGGCAACCGCAACATGCTGATGGAGCGCATTCAGCTGGGACTTGCCGGCAACCGCCGCCGACCGACCGACATGTTCGCCATCCACTATATCGACCTGGATCGTTTCAAATCGGTCAATGACCATTTCGGTCACCGCATAGGGGATGAGGTATTGCGCGAAGTCGCGCGACGCTTGCGAAAATTGATCCGCCGAGAGGATCTGCTGGTGCGTCTGGGTGGTGATGAGTTTGTGGTGGTGCAAAACGCCATTGCGAATAGAGCAGACGCCTCGGTGCTGGCGCAAAAAATCAACCGGACGATGGAGGAAACCGTCTACATCGAAGGCCTCACCCT
>JASFJY010000480.1:0-3600 GCA_050119415.1 Chromatiales bacterium
ACTTCGGTGGGGTTTACTACCTTTTTCTGCGCGGCATGACGCCGCAGGCGGGTTCGGACTTCGGTGTGGTCGCCGAGCGTCCCGCCTGCGAGTTCGTCAACGCCCTGGACGGGCTGATCGACGAGGTGTCCCATGAATCAGCCTGAATCCCTGTTGCAACAGCTTGAGACAGCGCGACTGATTGCACCGCTCGACCTCCACTTCGCCCGCTTTCTACTCGATACCGCCGGGCGGGCAGATGAATTGCTGGGACTGGTGGCTGCCCTGACCAGCGCAGCGCGCAGCGAGGGTCATGTCTGCCTCGATCTCGCCTCGCTGGCGGGTGCCCAGCTGATGCCCGGGACGCCCCAGGCCATCTCCCTGCCGCCACTCGAGCGCTTACGCGACCGGCTGATGCAAAGCGGCGTCGTGGGCCGGCCGGGAGCCTGGCAACCGCTGATCCTTGATGCCGGCGACCGGCTCTATCTGCACCGCTATTGGGACTATGAGCAGCGGGTCGGTCGCAGCCTGCTTGCGCGGGCGGCAAAAGGGGCAGAAGCGGTGGATGAGCGATCTCTGCGGGCCGCGCTGGCGTCGCTCTTTACCCCTTCCGATGTAGCCGCAGGGGTCGATTGGCAGAAGGTCGCCGCCGCCACCGCGGTGATGCAACGGTTGACGGTTATCTCCGGTGGTCCCGGTACCGGCAAGACCACCACCGTGGTGCGTATTCTGGCCCTACTGCGTCAACAGCCGGGTGGCGCGGCTCTACGCATCGCCCTGGCCGCGCCGACCGGTATGGCGGCCTCGCGGCTGCAGCAGTCGATCGCCAGCAGCAAGCAGCAGTTGGGGCTGGCGCCCGAGGCCTTGGCCGCCATTCCCGAAGAGGCGGTCACACTTCATCGTCTGCTGGGAGTGCAGCGGATGGGGACGGGCTATCGTCACCATCGTGAGAATCCCCTGGCGTTGGATCTTTTGGTCCTCGACGAGGCCTCGATGGTGGATGTCTCATTGATGGCGAATCTACTGGATGCGCTTCCAGCAGCGGCGCGCCTGATCCTGCTGGGCGACCGGGATCAGCTCGCCTCGGTGGAGGCTGGTGCCGTGTTGGGTGACATCTGCCTGGGGTGTGAGGGTGCCGGTCGTGTCTTCAACCATCGGCTCGTTGAGCTGTGCGGCGAACCGATTAGCGACAATCCGGCATCCAGCGGACCCCTGCGCGACAATGTGGTGATTTTGCGGCGCAGCTACCGCTTCGGCAGCGACAGCGCCATTGGGCGGTTGGCTGCGGCGGTCAATCGGGGGGATGACAACGAAGCGGTGACACAGCTTGAGGCGGCCGGGGAGTGCGACGGCATCGCTTGGTCGAAAAACGACCCGGCCACAGTCGCCGCCGAGCGTTACACCCGCCTATTCGACCTGCTGGAGGGCGGGGCGCCGGTGGCGGAGCTGTTCGGCATATTGCGTGACTTCCGTCTCCTCTGCGCCTTGCGCGGAGGGCCTCATGGGGTTGAACGGATGAACCAATCGATCGTCCGGCAACTGGTGCGCTTGGGTCGGCTGAATCTGGAGAGTGAATGGTACCCGGGGCGACCCGTGATGGTGACGCGCAACGATTATGCCTTGGGGCTCTACAACGGGGATGTGGGCATTGTCACCCCCCATCCCGATGAACCGGACCAGCTGGCTGTCGCCTTTGCCACAGCAGACGGAGCTGCCCGCTGGATTGCGCCCGCACGCTTGCCGGCCTGTGAAACCGTCTATGCCATGACGGTGCATAAAAGTCAGGGTTCGGAGTTCAATCAAGTGTTGCTGCTGTTGCCCGAGCAGAGTGCTCCGGTACTCTGTCGCGAGCTGATCTATACCGCCGTCACTCGGGCTCGTGAACAGTTCACACTGGTCGCCGCCCCGGCGGTCTTTCGCCAGGCCGTGAGCCGCTCTTTGGTCAGGCAGAGTGGCATGGTGGATCTGTTACAGGCGGGGCTGTAAAGTGCTGCGCTGGCGCAACGGCGATGCCGCCAGCGCTGAGCAGAAATTTTGCTGAGTACATAAAAATAAACTGAGGTTGGATAACCTGACATTGTGTTAGGGTATGGCCAGTTTATTAACCCAGCAACCAGATTTGTCGTGTTCAGCCGCGGTATGCCAGCCAACAGCAAGGCATCGAGACGCCGCTGTAGCACTCCTACAGCAAGTTTTGATAACAAAGCAAAAATCAAAATCACCAAAAACAACGAGCCGCCGTCCAGCGGATTCAGCGATCAAAAAAGCGAAGGAGATGAAACGCCATGATCAATCCCGTAGGTTCCACTGAATTAAAACCTCTGTTTATCTACGATCCCGACGAGCATCACAAGCTGTCACACGAAGCCGAGTCCCTACCGTCCGTGTTGATCAGCTCCCAGGCCGCCGGTAACGCGGTGATGATGGGGGCCGGTTACTTCAGCCCGTTGCAGGGATTCATGAACCTGGCTGACGCCATGGGCGCCGCCGAGAAGATGACGCTGACCGATGGTAGCTTCTTTCCTGTGCCGGTGCTCTGCCTGCTGGAGAATACGGACGCCATCGGTGAGGCCAAGCGTATCGCTCTGCGTGATCCCAACATGGAGGGCAATCCGGTGCTGGCGCTGATGGACATCGAGAACATCGAGACGGTCTCCGACGAACAGATGGCGTTGATGACCGAGAAGGTCTATCGCACCACGGACGCAGGGCATCCCGGCGTGGCGACCTTCAACAGCCAGGGCCGTGTGGCCGTCTCCGGCCCCGTCCAGGTGCTCAATTTCTCCTACTTCCAGGCCGACTTCCCCGACACCTTCCGCACCGCGGTGGAGATCCGTAACGAGATCCAGGAGCGAGGCTGGAAACGCGTGGTCGCCTTCCAGACCCGCAATCCCATGCACCTGGCCCACGAAGAACTCTGCCACATGGCCATGGATCGTCTTGACTGCGACGGCCTGGTCATTCACATGCTGCTGGGTAAACTGAAACCGGGCGATATCCCGGCGCCGGTGCGTGACGCCGCCATCCGCAAGATGGTCGAACTCTACTTCCCGCCGAACAGCGCCATGGTCACCGGCTATGGCTTCGACATGCTCTATGCCGGTCCCCGTGAAGCGGTGCTGCACGCCTATTTCCGCCAGAACATGGGCGCCACCCACTTCATTATCGGCCGCGACCATGCCGGCGTGGGCGACTACTACGGCGCCTTCGACGCCCAGACCATCTTCGAGGAAGAGGTTCCCGCCGGCGCCCTGGAGATTCAGGTCTTCAAGGCCGACCACACCGCCTGGTCGAAGAAGCTCAACAAGGTGGTGATGATGTGCGAAGCGCCCGATCATCAGAAGGAGGACTTTGTCCTCCTCTCCGGCACCAAGGTGCGTGAGATGCTGGGCAACGGTGTCGCACCGCCGAAGGAGTTCTCCCGTCCCGAGGTGGCGCAGATCCTGATCGACTACTATCAGTCGATCCGTTGACTATCGGCAGCCGCCGTGCCTGTAAAAAAGCCCGCCATATGGCGGGCTTTTTTGTCAGAGCGAAACAGTTTATCCCAGAAGAGTCCGGCATCGAAGCAGTAAGCGCCTTGGAGCGCGTTTCCAATAGGCCCGCAGCAGGGAACTACCC
>JASFJY010000481.1:0-3592 GCA_050119415.1 Chromatiales bacterium
TGTCTGGAAGCCGCTAGCCCGGCCTGAGATATCAAAGGCCGCGAGCCCAGGCGGGCCGCAAGCGTGCTCTATCCGGCGAAGCGATGGCCTGTCTCAGTTCCTTAAGTAGTTTTGCCTTATCGGCCCCTAAGTTGCCCTTTAGAACCAGCCAGTTAGAAGCATGGTCGCTGCGGAATACGGTTCGCTTCAGCTCCAGTGTAGAGATGAATGTCTCCATCTCCTGCATCAGTTCAAGAATGCTGAGCGGCTCCCAATCGGGAAAGCCTGCGCGCAGCCGCGCTTCGCCTTTGGGAAAAGTGACCACCAGCGTTGATAGGTATTCCGGCTGAGCGGCATTCATCAATTTGGCGGAGTTCAGTGCATGTTGCCGTGACAATGGACGGCCGCCCAGGCCGTTGAGGATCATGACTGAGCGTTTAATGCTCGCCCGTCCTAGTTTCTCCAGTGCGTCGAGTGTGGTGTCGAAGGTCTCGCCTTTATCCACCCGCCGCAATACCTCATCATCACCCGACTCCGCGCCGAGATAGACCATCGACAAGCCGGCATCGGCCAGCTCGCGCAGATCATCCACATCTTTGTTGCGTAAATTGCGCGGCAAGCAGTAGCTCGAGACCCGGCGAACGCCCGGTATATCCCGGCGGATAGCTTCCAGTATCGTCAGCAGCCGGCGCTTAGACAGAACCAGCGCATCGCCGTCGGCCAGGAAGACGCGCCGGATCTCGTTGCCCCACTGGTCGGCGCATTGACGGATGGTTTCCAGCACTTCATCTTCGCTGCGGGTACGGAAGCGCTTTTGCGGTGCGGTGTACATTTCACAGAAGCTGCAGCGATTCCAGGAGCAGCCGTCGGTCACAGGCAGAACCAGCGACTCTGCCTCGCTTGGCGGACGAAAAACGGGTTCGATGTAACGAATTGGGTTGCTGATTTGCGCCATAGTGCTAATGTATTGTCGTTATTTGCCAGGTTAACAGGTCAGAATCAATATTCAACTAAAGGGAACCGATAATCATGCGAACTATTTGAAGCTAATGGAGAAGCAGGAATTTAATAAAGCCAAGTTATTAACCCGGCAATTGGAGCTGGCAGTGCATGGTGCCTCAGTCGTGGACGACGATGCGTGTTGACTCCTGGATAGTCTCCATCGCGACCAGCGTCCGCGAATCACGGACCCCGGGTAGCGTGTGCAGAATCTCGCCGAGCAACTGTCGATACGAGGCCATGTCGTCAATCCGCAACTTCAGTAAATAGTCGAAATATCCGGCTACCAGATGGCACTCGAGAATTTCCGGCCAGCAGGCGACTGCGTTGCGGAAGTCTTCGAACACGGTCCCCGAGGTGTGGTTGAGGCTGATCTCGACGAACACCAGCAGGCTGGCTTCGAGGCATGCCGGATCGAGCAAAGCGGTGTAGCCGCGGATGTAGCCGTCTCTCTCCAGTCGCCTGACACGCTCCAGGCAAGGCGAGGTACTCAGGCCGACCTTTTCGGCCAGATCAACGTAGGAGAGGCGTCCTTCTTCCTGCAGTGCGCGTAGGATACAACGGTCGATGCGATCGAGCTTGCGCTTAGGGGGGGTCTTCATAACAGAATATTTTGCTGTGAAAATTCCAACAACACAATAATATATCGACTTGGAAGCCAGAAAACCAGAAATTATCATTTAAATTTGGATAGTATTTCTCCACCCATTGTCGGGTTACGCTGCGCTAACCCGACCTACGTCTGCGTCTATTGAGGCCTGGCACAGGGATGTGCTGTTTACAGACCGAAGGAAGGATTCAATCGTAAATCCGCATGTGGACGACGATCCCGGCGCGATCATCGCGCTTCCGGGTGAAGCATTCGGGCTAACCGGCCGGCAAGAGTCCGGCTGGCCTGCTGAGGCAGGCCAGCCACATTTTGATCTAAGCGACTGGGCGAGACATTCGGGCTAGATAAGAACGCCGCTCAATTCCCCCCTCAGAGGTCAGTTATTGCCCAGCTAAAGCATCGGCAAAACCCTGTAAAGCGGGCTTTGCCTGGAAGTTATCATCAAACAATAGAGGCCAATCGGGACTGTCTGCCGTATTTAACCAACTATCAGCATCCCAAACGCCCCACACGGTAATCCCAGCGCGCAAAGACTCGGGTACCGCGCTCAAGTAAGCGGCGACAATCTCGTTATAGCGCTCTTTCTGTCTGCTGGCAGCCTCATCTGTCAAGCTGGTGTAGACAGTCGCCGATGAGTTGTAAGGATTGTTCACCCGTACATCCAATTCCGATATTTTGACTTTCAGGCCTCGATCCGCGACATTTCTCATGGCCTGTTCAATGACGCTGACATCAGGCCAATCAACTAGAACATGCATTTGAAAACCAACTCCCGTTATGGGCACATCGCGAGCTAACAACCCATCGACCAATGAAAGCATATTATCTGTTTTAGTACCGCCATTTTCGATACTGTAGTCGTTGTAGAAGAGGTCTGCGTCCGGGTCCGCAGCGCGCGCATTGATAAAGGCTTGGTCGATATAGTCCACGCCCATCTCTTGGTAGAATACACTGTTTCTAAACCCGTCTACCCCACCATCATCCGCAAGCGCTTCATTGACCACATCCCAACTTGCGACTTTTCCGGCGAAGTGAGAAACGATGGTCTGCACATGCTCTTCCAACATCGCAGCGAAATCACCATCGTAGTTATTCATGAAATCTGGCACTTGATAATCCGAATGCCATATCAAGGTATGTCCATGAATCCCCATGCCGTTGGATTGGGCAAATGACACTAACTCATCGGCTTGAGTAAAAGTAAAGGTATCTTCAGACGGGTGCAGGTAACTCATCTTCATGATATTCCCCGCCGTCAGCTGGTCGAAATGCGGCAACACCACTGATTGCTGCTGTTCGCTCGTACTACTATTGAGAAAACTATTATTTTCATTACCCGCATTAACCGACACTCCAATCGGAAAATCCGCCAAGGATTTGAGGCTTGTCACACCCGTATTGTTCTCTGGGTCATCGCCCGTATCGGCTCCTGTGTCACTATTATTATCAGTGTCTGTATCTGTTGACACCGACTTAATGTAACAGGCTTTTAGGGTGCCGAAAACAGGATCGCCAAAAGTATCATTATCGCAGGAAACGCTGCCACTTGATTGGTTTGGTAAAAAATTGAACTGACCATCCGCACCGTATGCAATATCTACCGTACCGCTATATGTACAGGTTTCACCTTCGCTGGAACAGTATGCATAGCCCGCAATTGAATCTAAATCCGAGTCTGAAGTCGAGGTTGGCGTAGGCGTAGGTGTAGGTGTTGTTTCGGAATTACTATTTGCCTCTTCACCGTTCACAATAAACACAACAGGCATTGACGAGCTGCCTGGCGTAGCGATAAAACCGAAATCCGTCGAAGCATTGGAAGCGATCACGTCGTTGTATCCGACGCTCTCCACGATATATTGGGTACCGTTGTGTGAGGTGATTTTGGCATTCCAGATTTGTTCAATCTCGAAGTCTGCGTCGAAGCTTAAAGTCCAGCCATTGATCTCGCTCGAGCCGGTGTTACTAATGGTGACCTGCCCCTGAAAGCCTGTGCCCCAATCGTTG
>JASFJY010000482.1:0-3590 GCA_050119415.1 Chromatiales bacterium
CCCAATCCCGCGTTGCAGTCCTTGTTAAGGGAGGGGCCATTAACGGCGGACCGCGCCTTGTCTTGGGGCATTTGTGGGCCTCTGATATGTGCCATTTATTCGTTACACCACACTAGATTGGACATAGTGGCTGCAAATACCCAATGCAAGAGAAGCGACTCTTGGTAGATCAACGGCCCCCCCTCAATATCTTCTGGGGTAAACTCAAGGAAGATCCCGGCAACGCAACACCAATCTATCTTCCACTCACCCACCACTGCCTGGATGTTGCCACGGTATTTCGTCAGCTAGTAGATTTACCCGCCTTTCAACGCTGTCTGGTGACAATGGACAGCACCGCGCTGACACCGGCCCAGCTTGACCGCCTGGCAGTTTTGGCGCTGCTGCATGACTTGGGCAAGGCCAACCTTGGTTTTCAGGACAAACCTTTCGATCCCAGGGCGCCACGGGCAGGGCACGTCTACGAAGCAGCGCCATTGTTGAATGAAGAGCATTTAGCCAACCAGCTTGTCCAATCACTGGATTGGAGCAGGTTAATGGATTGGTTCACGGAGCTGGATACGCTTAAAGCCTACTTATTCGCCATCCTTTCTCATCATGGGAGACCCATCCATGAAAATGGACTGGGTACAACAGCACAGAATTACTACCTGGCAAAAAAACACTGGTGGGTCAGTGATGGCCGGCGTGATCCCTTCCACGCCATTGCCGAAATCATGGAGATGGCGCGGAAAGCATTCCCCGCCGCCTTTGAGGACAATGTTCCACCCATCCCGAATCTGCCTCGGTTACAACACCGCTTCGCCGGATTGCTGATGCTGGCCGACTGGCTGGGCTCGCATGACGCTTACTTTCCTATCGACAACGGCAAAGCCGACCGGCTGCAACTTGCCCCTGATGCCGCCATCCGAATACTCAAAGCGGTGGGACTGGATGTTCAAACCAGCCAACAAACCCTGCAAAAACAGTCCTGGCAATTTGAGCCCTTATTCGGCTTTCCGCCCCACCCGTTGCAGCAGGCCCTGGATCAGCTGCCAACACACGAACCCGCCCATCGCCTGCTCATTGCCGAGGCGGAGACCGGCTCGGGCAAGACCGAAGCTGCCCTGATCCGCTTTTTCCGGCTCTTTGCCGCTGGGGAGGTGGATGGCCTCTACTTCGCCCTGCCTACCCGGGTAGCCGCGCGGGAACTCTACGAACGTGTGTGCAAACAGGTGCAAAAGGCTTTTCCCGACCCGGCCACCCGTCCCATGGCGCTGTTGGCTGTGCCCGGTTATGCGAAGGTGGATGGGTTAGAGGTCAATTTGCTGCCTGAACGGGCAGCGAGATGCAGTGATGAGCGCAAACAGCAGATTCAGGAGCGTACCTGGGCTGCCGAGCACCCAAAGCGTTTCCTTGCCGCCACTATCGCCGTTGGCACCATCGACCAAGCCCTGCTCAGCGCCTTGCAGACACCTCACGCCCACCTGCGTTCTATCTGTCTGGACCGTCAACTGCTGGTGGTGGATGAGGTTCATGCTTCCGACCCCTACATGCGCCACCTGCTTACCGAACTCCTGCGGCACCATCTGATGAGCAGCCATGCCCTCTTGCTCTCCGCTACCCTGGGGGCCGTGGCGCAGGATGCCTTTCTCGCCACCACCGGAGCAGGGCGACCCGATTCATCGCTCGAATCAGCGCTCAAAACACCCTATCCCGCCTTGAGTAACGGCATGGGTGAGCGTATACCCCTCGTGACGGCAAACACTCGAATGAAAACCGTGACGGTTGAGTGCATCCCCAGCCTTTCCGACCCAAGCGCTCTGTTGCCGACTATCCAGCAGGCGCAGGCACAGGGCGCCCGTATCTTAGTGGTGCTCAATACCGTAGGCCGCGCCCTGGCGTTGCAGCACAGCGCGGAGCAGGCAGTACCAACCGATACCCTGTTTCACTGCCGGGATGTCATTACCCCCCATCATGGCCGTTACAGTCCCGCGGACAGGGAACTGCTGGACGCCACGGTGAGCCAACGCCTGGGTAAGGGGAGTGCGCCCGGGCCACTCTTGCTCATCGGCACCCAGACGTTGGAGCAGAGCCTAGACATCGATGCCGACCTGCTCATCACCGACCTTTGTCCCATGGATGTCCTGCTGCAACGTATCGGGCGACTGCAGCGTCATGTTCGTCAACGTCCAGCCAGCCTGCAAAGCGCCCGCTGCCTACTCCTTACGCCTGAGGGCGACAGCCTTGAGGATTGGCTCCAAAACGGCGGTGAAGCGACCGGAAGCGCCAAGCGCATGGGTTTGGGCAGCGTTTACCCCGACCTGCGGATTCTGCAACTGACCTGGGACGCCTTGAAGCGAGACAACAATGAACAGAATCGGCAAATTGTAATACCCCGCGACAACCGATTGCTCGTGGAAAACGCCACGCATCCGGATGCCTTAATACAACTAAAAAGCCAACGCTGGCACAGACACGCCGCGCTGGTTGAAGGCGGACAGATCGCCCAGGGCGTGCGCGCCGATCACGTCTCGCTGGTCAAATGCTATGACCAGCCGTTCGGCGCCTTCAGCTTCAATGAACTCAATGACGACGCCCGAACCCGGCTGGGACTTGATACCCTCAGGCTGCCACTGCCCGAACCTGTCATCGGCCCCTTTGGCGCATCGCTTTCGGAAATGGTGATACCAGGCCATATGGCGCCAAAGGGCGAAGAAGTCATCCAAGATCTAATCCACATCGCCGAAGGGATAACATTTCGCCTTGGCCCTAAACACTACCGCTACACCCGTCATGGATTGGAGGGTATCGATGAACCTGCTCACTGACCCCATCTTGCGCACGCACACTGATCAAGGACCACAATCACTGAGCCTGCCCGCGCTGCTCTCGGTATTGGGCCGGGACGGGGTCGAATCCTTGACTGGCCTGCAACGCCATCAGGAAGACCCTTTCCATATCTTTCTCTGCTATCTGGCCGCCGCGGTACTTGACCGGCAGGGCGTCACCGATCCTCACCAAAGCGAAACCTTCTGGCGCGACGGCATCCGCAACCTTACGGGGCGTGAAGACGATGCCGCCTGGACCCTGGTGGTGGAAGATGTGACCAAGCCAGCGTTCATGCAGCCGGCGATGACAGCCGCAGCTGATGCACGGAAGCTGAAGCTAAATATCAGCACACCGGATGAGATGGATATTCTACCGACGGCCAAGAATCACGACCTCAAAACGGCCCGCGCCCTAAGGCCGCAGACCGACGAATGGTGCTATGCCCTGATCAGCTTGCAAACCATGGCGGGTTTTTTTGGCCGAGGGAATTATGGCATTGCTCGTATGAACGGCGGTTTTGCCAGCCGCCCTTGCGTAGAGCTGCAACAGCGCCGAACGCCAGGCGGGCGGTGGCACCGGGGTGTTTCCAAACTAATGGCGCTTCGCGCCGATCTGCTGAAGCCCCCTTGGCATTACCGAGATGACGGTGCCGTATTACTTTGGCAGTTGCCATGGGATGGCACAACCAGCCTCAACCTGAAAGAACTTGATCCTTTCTTCATCGAAGTCGCTCGAATCGTTCGGCTCATTGAAACCGGGGGCCAAATAGTTGCAACGAC
>JASFJY010000483.1:0-3589 GCA_050119415.1 Chromatiales bacterium
ACGGTCCAGGGTGGCCAGCGCCATCTCCGCCGGCATCAGATCGAGACCCTCGGTGCCGGTCGGATAGATCAGTCCGGCCGGATCCACATCCTGCTTTTCGGCAACCCCTTTGAAGAGGCTGTAGACGCTCTCTTCCAATACATCGGGATCGTAGCGGAAATAGCTGGTCAGGGAGGCGTGCGGATCGATATCGATCAACAGGGTGCGCAAGCCCCACTGGGAGACCAATCCCCCCAGGGCGACACTGGTGGTGGTCTTGCCCACCCCACCCTTCTGATTGGCGACGGTCCAGACCTTCATATGCCGCCACCCGGCAGATCGATGGTGCGATCGGACTTGCCATTCATGCCGACAATAACCAGCGAGACCCGACGGTTCCTGGCGCGTCCCGCCTCGGTGTCGTTGCTCTCCACCGGTCGATGCTCACCGTAACCGATGGCCGACAGACGGCTGGGATCGATGCCGAAACGGCTCAGCAGGTGAACCACACTGGCGGCGCGGGCCGCCGAGAGTTCCCAGTTAGAGGGAAACTCCTCGGTACGGATGGGCCGGTCGTCGGTATTACCCTCCACCTGTAGCTGATTGGGAACAGTTGCGAGTATGCGGCTGATATCCCGCAGGGCGGTTACCGCGGCATTGGAGAGGTGGGCGCTGCCGCTGGCAAAGAGCATCTTGTCCTTCATGTCGACCCGCACCCGGTTCTCACTGAAGCTGACCTCGACCAGATCCTGCTCTACATAGGCGCTGAGCATATCTTCGATGGTGGCGGCCAGGAAGCTCATGCGCTGTCCCTCCTCGCCAGGCAGATTTCTTTTGGCGTTATCCTGCGGCTGACCCAGGCTACCCGTATTGTCATAAGTCCCCGGGCCAATACGCTGCTCTGTCTGGATCAGAGCACTTTGATTCTCACTACCGACCAGGTCGCCACTCTGCTGACTCAGCTCACCCACCTGGACGGGTTCGAGACTGCGCCCGGCCTCCTGGAAGGCGGTGGTCAGCGTCATGGATAGCACCCGGTATTTGCCCTCGTTGACCGAGGAGATCGAGTACATCACCACGAAGAAGGCGAACAGCAGGGTAATGAAATCGGCATAGGAGACGATCCACCGTTCGTGGTTGACATGTTCCGCAGGTTTCTTGCGTCGCCTCGCCATGGTGCCATTCTCAATGCATAAAGCCCTTGAGCTTGTTTTCGATGGTGCGGGGGTTGTCGCCTTCAGCGATGCCGACGACTCCTTCGATCACCATTTCGCGAAATTTGGCCATGTTTTCCGACTGGGTCTTGAGCTTGGCCGCAATCGGCAGCAGGAAGAGATTGGCCAAACCGACGCCGTAGATGGTGGCGACGAAGGCGGTGGCGATGCCGCTGCCCAGCTTGCTGGGATCAGCCAGATTCTGCATCACATGAATCAGCCCCATGACCGCGCCGATGATGCCGATGGTGGGTGAATAGCCGCCCATGCCCTCGAATACCTTGGCGGCCTGGATATCGTGCTGCTCGCTCGTATCCACCTCCACTTCCAGGGTGTCGCGCAGACTCTCGGGTTCGCTGCCGTCGACCAGCATTTGCATACCCTTGCGGATAAAAGGGTCGGATTCCTCATCGGCGATTACCTCAAGGCCCAGCAAGCCCTCCTTGCGGGCGATATTGCTCCAGTTGACCAATTTATCGACGGTAGCGCGATGATCGAGCCTGGCCGGCAGAAAGACCCGCCCAGAGAGGCGCAGGGCATGTAGAAAAACCGGCACCGGCGTCTGCAGCAAGATAGCACCCACCGTACCGCCCACGACGATGATCATGGCCGGGCCGTTGACCAGTGAGTCGATATGGCCGCCTTCCAGCCAATTACCGCCGATAATCGCCAAAAAGGCAATCAAAATGCCGGTAAAGCTGAGGAAGTCCAGTCTCATTTCAGGCTTGCCAACATAGGTCCGAATTCATCCAATCCTAACACCCGGTCCGATAATCCCGCCCGTTCCACCGCCTGCGGCATGCCATAGACAACGCAACTCTTTTCATCCTGACTCCACAACGATGAACCAGACCTTTTCAGATCCTTTGCACCCATTAGGCCGTCCGCCCCCATACCGGTCATAACCACGGCCAGCGCCTTGTTGTTGAAGCTGGTCGCCACCGAGGAGAAGAGCAGATCGACACTGGGGTGATAGATCTGTCCCGGCAAGGCGTCGGTGATGCGCACATGGTGTCCACCCGGTGCCCGCTCCACCGTCATCTGCCGGCCACCCGGAGCGATCAGCACCAGCCCCGGTCTCAGTAGGTCGCGGTCGACCGCCTCGCGTACCTCGACGGCACACACATGATTGAGCCGTTCCGCATAGGCCTTAGTGAAGGTGCCCGGCATATGCACCGCGACCAGCACCGGCAGGGCATAGCGCCTGGGCAAGGCCGTCAACACCTCACGCAGAGCCACCGGCCCCCCGGTGGAGGCGCCGATAGCCACCAATGATGGGCGGATCTCTGCCCCCTTCGATACCGCTGAACCGGGCGTGGCTCGTATCGCTTGGGTCCGATAGCCGGCCACCGGCGGTTTGGCGGAGGGAATGCGCGCACGTCCCACGGCACGCAGACGCTCCAGCAACTGGGCATTGGCCGACTCCCTGTCCGCGACCCGCATCTCTTTCGGCAGAAAATCGAGGGCGCCCGCTTCCAGTGCCTCCAATGTCTCCCGCGCACCCTCCCGGGTGAGGGCGGAGAACATCAGGATCCGCGTCGGCGTTTCGGCCATGATCCGGCGTACCGCGGTGATACCGTCGACCAGCGGCATCTCCACGTCCATGGTGATCACGTCGGGTCGCAATTTGACCGCCTTGTCCACGGCTTCCTGGCCGTTCACGGCAGTGCCGACCACCTCGAAATCGTTTGTACCGGCCAATAACGTGAAAATCCGGTTACGAAAAAAGGCGGAATCGTCAACAATTAAAACTTTCAGTCTGGTACCCATCTCCCTTACCTACCACAGAATCGCTGCAACGTCCGATAATCAGCAATCTCAGTATTTCCTGGCATATTTGCGCATCAGACCCGGCACATCTATGATCAGCGCGATCTTGCCATCGCCCGTAATGGTTGCTCCGGCCATGCCTTCCAACCCCTGCAGCAATGCGCCGAGCGGCTTAATCACCACCTCTTCCTGACCGATTAGATGATCGACCACCAATCCCACCTGTATGTTTCCCACATTAACAATCACCACATGCCCTCTATTGCGGTCCTCTTCCGTTAGTGAACGCTTGGGCGTCAGCCAGTTACGTAAATAGAACAGGGGCAGCGCCCGTTCTCGCACCATGATGGTCAACTGACCGTCCACCACGTTGGTGCGCTTGAGATCGAGATTGAAAATCTCCACCACGCTCGCCAGCGGCAGGGCGAAGGGCTGTTCGCCCAGCTTCACCATCAGGGTCGGCAGGATCGCCAGGGTCAACGGCAGCTTGATGGTGATGACACTGCCCCGACCCAATTCGGAATCGATCTCCACGGAACCGTTCATCTGCGCAATGCGGGTCTTTACCACATCCATGCCGACACCGCGGCCGGAGACGTCTGAGATCTCCTTCTTGGTGGAGAAAC
>JASFJY010000484.1:0-3586 GCA_050119415.1 Chromatiales bacterium
TCAACAAAATTGTCTGGCTATGGCGATTGATGTCTGGGTATAGGAGTGAATCCTTGTCAGATGCATAACATGTTCGAGCATGAGTAAAACCCACATATCGCACATCGGAGATATGGCTTCGACAGCTGACTAATAATGCCCAATTTAGGTTGTTATTCCTTGTTGTTAAAGTAACCTAGTCAAAGTGTGTTGTGTTTGGATGTGCATCACAAATTCAATTAGAAAGATGCTGGTTGTTGATGTCAAACTTCAGCTGATCGCTAAGGTCCTGAAGCGGGTATCAAGCGCAGGGAATGGGAAACGAGGACACCTATCAAATGCTAAAAAAAATCGCTTGATTTCGGGTGTACCGAAAAACTGACCGGGACGTACGCGTTCGTATTGACCTGCAAGGTGAAGATATCGGGACGTGAATAGTGACCGACTACGTCCAGCGTTCTACGCGCCATGGCCGCACGTTCGATGTCGATTTCGGCATACAGAATGCCTTCCTCGTTGTGAAGCGGCCCGACGACCAGTTGCCCGCCGGGGGCAATGATCGCCGAGTCGCCACTGTTGACCCATTCATCAGCATCCGGATAGAGGGTGGCGCGCTCTTGCAGGTCGTCCGGTATGTCGGTGGCATGTAGTAAATTGCCGCTGTTGATCACCCAGCAGCCGGCTTCACGGGCAATGTGCTGCATGCTGCAGAGCCAGTCGTCACCGCTGTCATAGGTCAGAGCGATGTAGATATCGATTCCCTGGGCGTACAGCGCATAGCGGCTCAACGGCATGTAGTTCTCCCAGCAGATCAGGCAGCCGATACGACCGACGGGCGTGTTGATAACGCGCAGACCCGAGGCGTCGCCCGCTCCCCAGACCATACGCTCCGGGTTAGTGGGCATGAGCTTGCGGTGTCTGTTCAACAGTGCGCCGTCTGGGCCGACGACCACCACGGTGTTATACAGGGTTGCGCGACTGCATCGGTGGTCGCGTTCGTGCATGCCACAAACGACAGTCATCTGATGTTTCCTGGCCGCTTGATGGAGGGGGGCAAGTTGATCGCTTTCGAGATCAACAGCATGCTCGAGCAGGCGTTTGTGCAGCGCCTCGTTTGTGCCCCAGTCGCTACCGGGGCGCAGGCGCCAGATCCACGCCGGGTACCCGGGAATGAAGGCCTCGGTGAAAACGATCATCTCGGCACCCCGCGAGGCGGCCTGCTCGAGCAGTTCGATGGCGCGGGCAACGCTGGCACCGCGGTTCAACACTACGGGTGCTTTCTGGACGACGGCTACTTTGCTCATCGAATCACTCCGGTAAGGGCTTGAGATGCGCTACTTCGCCGTTGTGGGATCGAGTAGCCCTTTGACTTCCTCAACCCGATCCGCCGGAAAACCGCTCAGTTCGGCATGTTGCAGTATCGCGTCGGCATTTGGCGCGATGTAGACGCAATAGAATTTGTTTTGGGTAAGATAGCTGTGAACCCATTGTATTTGTTCACCCAGCTTGTCTATGACATCGTTAGACATGCGAGCGCCTTTTTGACGCTCTACCGGGCTCATATCCCCAACACCCGGGATCTCGCGTTCGATCATGAATTTAGGCATATCCGCTTCCTCCGTATGAATGACCCTCGGCAGCTGGTGGTTATTAAGTCCACCGGCCTGTGCTGTAATCGTGGTAAGGCGGTCAAGAAAAAACCTGCGGAAAGCACTAAGTTTTTCCTATGAAAATAAAACGCGATTGAAAACAGAGTGTTATGCAAGCAAAAACCCTTGTGAGCTGGCTCGTATTCGGATCGGGATCGACCTAATGCCGGAATTGAGTAGTGACCGGAAGGCGCCCATGCGCATCGGGTCATGGTGGTTTCATCCCGAACACAATCGTCTTCGGGATGCCCATTCGGTCATCCATCTGGAGCCCAAGGCGGCACTGGTATTGAGACTCCTGGTTGAGCGAGCCGGCATGCCGGTGACTCGCCAAGAACTGCTCAACGCCGTATGGAAGGACGTCGTGGTGAGCGATGATGCACTCACCCAGGTGATCATCAAGTTGCGCAAGGCGTTGGGCGACAGTTCGCGCGATCCGCATTACATCCAAACGATACCGAAACGGGGTTACTGTCTGCTGGCGGATGTGCAGGGTGGGGCCGGTTGCGCTGACGCCTTATCGGAGCAGCCCAAGCGGGGCTTACCGGGGATGAAACGCTACCTGATGCCCGGAGTCGTGGCCTTGGCGATCTTGCTGGCTGCGGTAATGCTCGGATATCTGTTTGTCGACGACCGGTCTCCGGCCAACAGTGGGCTGGATGTGGGGGACGAAGTCGCCGTTTCAGAAGTGGCGACGCTGACGATCATGCCATTCGAGGCAATTTCCGAGAACGAGCGCGAGCGGCGCTTCGCCCGTGGTATGCGCGCCGATCTGATCACGGACCTCTCCGGTCTGCCCGACCTGACAGTCATCAGTCCATCTCTCAGCAACGCGGTGCCGGTGACGGCCCGTTACCAGGTCTATGGCAATGTACAGCAGGTCGATAAGCTTATCGGCGTGCACTTACGTTTAGTGGAAACGGCGTCTCAACGGCAGTTGTGGTCTCAGCGTTATGAAAGAGCATTGGACGACATCTTCCAGGTTCAGCGTTCGATAAGCCGCGATGTGGTGCAGCAACTTGCCCTCGAAGTCTCTAACGCGGACCTGGGGCGTCTGGCCAGTCGCTACACTCCGAACCTGTTGGCCTACGAGGATTTCTTGCGCGGCCAAGCCGAACTGTTGCTCCGAGAACGCGAGGCCAATATAGCGGCGCGGCGCTGGTACCGGCAGGCCATCGAACGTGATCCGAATTTTGCGCGCGCCTATGCTGGCCTGGCTTTGAGCTATGCAGCCGATTACCGAAACTATTGGGCCGAGGACGGAGAGAAGGCGTTGCGCCAAGCTCAAGAGATGGCACAGACCGGTGTGCAGATCGATCCAAACATCTCCGAGGTGAATTGGGTCCTTGGCTATGTTGCGGCGCAATACAAGCAACACGAAGTGGCACTGGCGCATTTGCAGCGGGCGTTGGAGCTTGATTACTCCTATGCCGATGCTTACGCGCTCATGGGGGGCATAAATACTTACCTTGGCAGGCCTGAACTCAGTATCGGCCTATTGCGTAAAGCCCTGCGCCTCAATCAGAATGCCGGATACCTGTATTATCTGCTCCTTGGGCGAGCATATTATTTCATGGGCAGCTACGAACAGGCGCTGATCAATCTGCGTGAATCCCTGGCACGCAATACGACGAATCTTGAGACGCACATCTACCTGCTAGCGACGGCGGTGGCGCAGCATGATAGCGACGCAGCGGATTGGGAGATCGAAGAAATACGGATGATCGCGCCTGGTTTCGAGAGAGAAGCTTGGCTGGAGACTTACCCGATGACCGACGAAGGCCAGCGCAAGGTGCTGTTGGGTATTTTGAGCCGCGTGGAATCGTGAAATCTGCGCATGGGGTCTGTGTAAACTTGCTCTGACCCCAACGAAGTTGCACGGTGCGTCTGTCTGTTGACGCCGAGCATGATGAACCGTCAGGCCATCGACGGATGTACGGGCGCAACCTAACCTAGGA
>JASFJY010000485.1:0-3585 GCA_050119415.1 Chromatiales bacterium
GATGAGCGGCTCGGAAGGGATCGGCTCATCGTCAGGCTTCGCAGCGGTCGACGCCCCGCGTGCTTTCCCGTCTTCGTAGTAGCAAAGATCCCTCGACACTCTCTCTTGCCGGCAGCGGCTCAGCTCACCTGTCGGGAAAATGATCGGCTGCGCCGGCCCCACCACCCATTTACGGCAATCATAATATTCGATCTCCTCGGAGGTGGAGGGAAACCGGCCGCAGTTGAAGTAGCGCCAGTAAAAGCTGTTATAGCCCAGGCAAAGCCCGCTGGCCTCATCGAGCAAGGGGCAGGCATGACCACCGGGACGGCAGCAGTTGGAACAGTCTCCGCAGGACTCTCCATGGGGCCAGAAGCGTTGCAGCAACGCGGACGCGGGATCAGGGCTAGTGCGTGGCGGAGTGCTCAGCGGCACGGTGAACATAAAACTCCGGTTATCCCTCGTCATCAACCTGAGCAGCCTCAATGCATGGGTGAACAGCCCGGGAGCCGAAGACAAAAAGCGCCAGAAGCGCCAGTCGCCATAGAAATACCAGGTCATCAGGGGTGCGGTGACAAAACCACCGACCAGGCTTACCACACAAAAGCCGATATATAGGATGAAGAAGAGCCGGGCTGAGGCCCAACCTAATTTGTTAAGTTGTTGATTCAATGGCTACTCTCTCCATACTTGCGTCTTTATAGCGTCGAGTTGATTGCTTATGATACGTTCTTTGGCTGGATGAGGTAAATGACTCATCCGGCCGCTCGAATGTTGTATTTCCTTCTGGCCCGAATGTTACATCCGAGAACGCTAAGATCGCACCGGAATCATCGTTCAGATGCCGATTTGCGATTGAAACCATCCTTAGGCCCGAAAACAGCACATCCCTGTGCCGCTCCTCAAGCGACCGGCTGAAACATTCTGTCTGGGCGGACAAGACGCGCTGGCCGGTCTGGCAGAATGGTTCGTGACAGATTTCACGTTGCGCCATCACCTGCGGCGCAGGTCCGGCACAAACAAAGACATAAAGGCAAGAAAAAAGTTTCAGCCAATGTTCGGTCCCTAGCAGCCCGGCAACTAAATTTGTCAGAGTGAGGGGATTTAACCCGAATGTTTCACCCGGTCGCTTAGAAAAAAAACTAACTTTTCGTTTCTGATCCCCTCACCCTGCCCTTCTCTCGCAGAGAGAAGGGAGGCTCGACTCATCATATGTCATGTCTCACAACGCCGGTAATTGCATAAAAACTTTACAATGGAATCGCTACCAGACATATTGAATCCATTTAATGTGTTTGCAGTGACAGATTGTAAAAAGAAGAGCATTAATTCCATTTAGACGACGCTCCGCTCTAAAGGAGCCCAAAGGAAATGCGGCTTCTGCAACGACCGCCCTGTAGTTGTCGAGATAACAAAATCCCATAGCCAAAAACCGTAGTGACTTCTCTACCGGCCACTACCCAGAAATGCCAATATTACCCACATAAATACGCGTAGACCGGGAATATTTTCCGAACGTTAGGATTGTAATTCTGAGGTTTCGAACAAAGTGTTTTAAACCAAGGCTAAAATGATTATGTTCTCTTAGATGGGTTGTGAAACGTAGGAAGCATGAACTTCTCCCACATAAGCGAATTGTTACCTACTCAGTGCAACAAACCGTCTATTTGAATTCCTGCATTAAAGTTATATCGTAGGATCCATTCACAACAAGAACCACACAAATAAGGAACTCCATGAATACAAAACTGCTCTTGCTGTTACCTGCTGCAATTCTCTCATTACCATTCTGCAACACCAGTCTGGCCATGAGCCAGTCACCAGAGGATACTGAATACTGCATGGCCCTGGAATTTGCTGACGCAACTGAAGCATCCGCCCCGCTGCATGTTGACGGTAGGTTCATCAAGGACACTCAAGGGCGGACCGTTTTACTGCGCGGTATCAATACCTCAGGTGACTCGAAAGTACCATCTTTTATGCCCATTACAGATGCCGCCATGCTCGATCCGCTCCCGGGCTGGGGTATAAATACTTTGCGCCTACTCTTTACCTGGGAGGCCTTTGAGCCAGAGCGCTGTAACTACGACAGCGCATATTTACAGTATTACGAACAGGTCGTGGAGTGGGCAAATGAGCGAGGTTTATATGTAATAGTGGATTTCCATCAGGATGCCTACTCTCGCTATTCCATTGATGGTTGTGGCGAAGGCTTTCCAGAATGGTCAGTCTATTCCGGTATCGAACTAAAGGAGCCGGATAACGGCGAAGCCTGTGAAGGCTGGGGCACGAAGATGCTGTTCGACCTGAGCCATCATGATACCTGGCACCATTTTTATGCCGACAGCGAAGGCGCCCGCAGCCGCTACATAGAGATGGCTCGAGTAGTCGCTGACCATATGTCGGATCACCCCAACGTGATTGGTTATGAATTAATCAACGAGCCATGGGGTACTGATGATGAACTGGCTTCATTCTACAACGATGTCGGTAATGCAATTCGCGAGCGACACCCCTCAGCCATTCTGTTCGTGCCGCCCCATGCCCTTTTGTCATCCGGCATGGGTAGTAACAGCATTGCCAAACCCGAATTCAGCAACTTTGTGTATTCACCGCATTTTTACGATCCTTTCGTGATAATGTACAAGACTTGGTTCGGCAACGATCCGGCTACATCGTTGGATAATATGTCAGCCCACGCAGCAGAGTGGGATGTGCCCCTGCTGCTTGGCGAATACGGTGCGCCAGCGGAAACCAGCGATGTAGAAGGATATATGGATGCCCTCAACGCCTGGTTGAACACGGGCATGCACTCCGGCACCCAATGGAACTACACACCAACTTGGCGAGCCGACACCAAGGACGGCTGGAACCATGAAGACCTCTCCATCGTTGACGACTCAGGAGAGTTACGCGCAAACTTCCGTCCTCGTGTTTACCCAAGCAATATTGCGGGAACTGATGCGTCATTCAGTGAAAGCGAAAGCTCATTCACTCTGAGTTGGACACATGATAATTCCTTAGGGAGTACGGAAATCTTTATACCCGAAGGCTTTATGCAAGATAAGACATTGGCCACTGAGGGAAATATTGAGTGTGAAACAAATCAGCAGATACTTGTTTGCAATGGATCAGGTGGATCAGTTTCAGTAAAGGTCGAATAACCCTCTCATTCTGGGGCGAGGTCCGTCCAGGGAGGATGGACCTCGGCAGATTTTACTGATCCATGTAAACGTTTGTTCTTATTGATTCAAACCTTTCGCATTTACAATGCCCCGTCCGCCACTGAGAACCGAGGCAAAGACGTTTCTATCCACATTGCCACCGGTAACGACCACTGCAATCTTACGGCCTTCTATTCTGGAACGCTCCTGAATTGCTGCGGCAGTTCCGGCTGCGCCAGCCCCTTCGCTGGTATTGTGTGTACACTCGAAAAGCACCTGCATGGCTGTTGCGATTTCATCGTCCGTAACCGTAACGATGCGATCAACGCCCCGCCAGATAATCTCAAGAGCGTCAGGCTCAGGCAATCGGCAGGCCATACCATCAGCGAGCTTCGTGTTTACCTGCGATTCAATGATGCTCTTGGAGGCAAACGACTCAGCA
>JASFJY010000486.1:0-3581 GCA_050119415.1 Chromatiales bacterium
GTCTCATCAGGATCAGGACCCACAATAACGGGGTTAAAGTGAATACACTCAAGCCTATTTTCAGTTATCTGGCTCGTTCCGCTTCACCCTCTCCCATGTAGCGTCAAGCGCCTCTAAAGAGAGTGCACGCATGTCAGTGATGCCATCTTCACGCAGCGCGCTTTCCATGGCTCGGAACCGCCTTTCGAACTTCTCGTTGGCGCCGCTCAATGTCTGTTCAGCATCCATGCCGAGCAGTCGTACGACATTGACAATGGAAAACAGCAGATCGCCGAGTTCATCTTGTAGACGGTCCTGCTTGACATTGCCCATCTCAACATGGACCTCGTCCAGTTCCTCATTCACCTTATGTAAGGCGCTTTGTGCGTCAGGCCAGTCAAACCCAATGCGTGCCGCCCTTTTTTGCAGCTTCTCCGCCCGTATCAACGCCGGTAAGGCATGCGCCACCCCATCCATATGGCTGGCAGGCCCGGATGAGCCGCGTTGAGCGCGTTCTTCCGCCTTTTTTAATTCCCAGGCATGACGTAACTGTTCGTCGTCGTGATACGGCGTGTCTGAGAAGACATGGGGATGGCGGCGTATCATCTTGTCGCAAATGCCGCTGGCCACATCGTTGAAATCGAAATGTCCTTCCTCTTTCGCAATCTGGCTGTAAAAGACGATCTGAAACAGAAGATCGCCGAGTTCGTCTCGCAGTTCAGCCATGTCTCCACGCTGGATGGTGTCGGCGACTTCGTATGCCTCCTCCAGGGTATAGGGCACAATGGTGTTGTAGGTCTGACGCAAATCCCAGGGACAACCGCTCTCTGGATCTCGCAGCTGTCCCATGATTTCGAGTAAACGCCGCATCGCTTCCATCAAATGTTGCCTCCAGGGTAATGAATGATGCGTCTAGTTTACACATATTCATACACAGGAAACCGATTGATCCGCTCCACCCCTCGGAGAGTTTCTGCGAATCAAAGTGAATAGCGTACGTAGTAGCCCGCTATTGATGATTGAGCCAATACCGCAGCTGGACGGCGAGATCGGTGCGACGGCGTGTTCGGCGTAGTTCGGTTACACTTAGTACTCTGCTATTATTCCAGATATAGCAAGAATAAATCGTAAGTAAGTTTATTTTCTAAGCGATCGGGTAAAACATTCAAGCTAGAGGACTTCAAGCCATACGATGACAAGGAAGTTATTTATCAGCCACAGCTCAAAGACCCCCGACAATCTTGCATTGTTACAGACTGTCTGTACCGGTTTGGCTGACAAAGGTTTCGATATCCTCGTCGATAATGGCGGACAACTCTATGCTGGCGTCGATTGGGAACTGCGCATTAACGAATGGATGGCCGAGTGCCACGCCGCGGTGATCCTGTTTTCAACCGCCGCCCTGCGTGACTCCGAATGGGTTAAAAAAGAGGCGGCCATCCTCAGCTGGCGCCGTGAATTGCAGGAGGACTTCGTGCTGATCCCGGTGTTGTTAGAGGGCATCACGCCGGAGGACTTGGAACAGGGCCTCTCCCGCATACTGCGTATCACCAAGAGTCAGTGCATCCGTAACGCCACGGCCGCGCAACAGATCGTCGACCAGGTTGCCCAGGGACTTGGACCGGCGGAGAGGCTAGCAAAGACACCGTTTGAACGGCTGCAAGGCGTCCTTGCCGAGATACTGGAAAAGCAGGCCCGGCCGGAGACCCTGGAAGACGCCTGGAACCTTCTCGACGGTGCGAACAAACCCCAATGGCAACCCGACAGGGGGCGGCGCTTCGCCACCGCCCTGGTTCGATTCATGCTGCGAGACCGCCTCGGTGCCATACAACATCTGCAGACAGTGCTCGACCGTATCCGGCCGCGCATCAGAAAGGACGCCGCCGAGGAGTTGTTGAAATATCTCGCCTGTCTGTGGATCGATGCCGAGGCCGCCGGTGGTATCTCCGCGGCCCCTAGCCGCGCCGGCATTGTCGCATTGAACGGCAACTATCTGCCCGATTTCACGGCCAGACGTTATGCTGAACGGGCCTGGCCGCTGTGCGATCAGTGGCGTTATATCCCCGTCGATACATCGGCTCGATCGGTGAACGACATCCTGGAGGTCATTCGCCAATCGTTTCGCCCAAGAGGCGGCTCCATACCCGGCAAGGTCATCGACAAACTCATCAAGAATTATGAAAAACCCGTGCTGGTCCTGATTCCGAGCGCGGGAGAGCCTCCCCAGCTGCCCGACGAGACACTGCTTAGCGAACTCCGCGCCCACTACCCCAAGCTGATCTACATGATCGGAACAGGCCCCCGTATCCCCGATTGGGTGCCTGCGGGAATAGAACCCCTGCTGCCGCCTCTGGATATCAATGTGGAGGAGGAGCAACTTTTTGCCTTGGCCGACATGCAGGATTTCATCGAAAACCGCCTCTATGGGAGCCCGTGATGGATTACGACCCGACCCATTTCAATCTGCCCGCCGACGACACCTGGCCGGGCAGCGACGACTTCCCCCCCTATCTCTTCAACGAAGAGATCACCGTGGCCGTTGACGTGGCCCTGGCCACTCGTCGACCGTTGCTGATCGCGGGCCCGCCGGGCAGCGGCAAGAGCATGCTGGCACCTGCCATGGCCGGTCTGTTGCAATGTCGCTATCTGCGCCACACCTTCACCTCCCGCAGCCGCCTGGGAGAACTGACCAGCGAGCTTGACCACCTGCGGCGGTTGCACGAGGCCCAGGCCAGGGTCCACGACCGTCTCCCACCCGAATGGGCCTATCGCGAACCGGGCCTCTTCTGGTGGGCCTTCGAACCGGAAACGGCACGACAACGCGGCGCAAAGACTGCCGAGGTCGAGGCGCTGGGTGCCGCGTTCAAGACACCCGACGAACCCGAAAACGTCGGCGCGGGGGGCGATGCCGTGATCCTCCTCGACGAGATCGACAAGGCGGAGCCGGATCTGCCCAACGATCTGCTGGAGCCCCTCGACCGGCTGCGCTTCCAGGTCTCCGGCGGTCCGGAGGTCCGCGCCCCCGCCAAGGCCACCTTCCTGGTCATCATCACCACCAACGGCGAACGGGAACTGCCGCCGGCCTTTCTGCGGCGCTGCGTCAGCCTGGTGTTGAAGCACCCCACACAGGCGCGGTTGGTGGAGATCGGCCAACACCACTTCCCCGGCATCGACAAGGGCGGGCTGGAGCAGGTCGCCGAACGCTTCGACGAACTGCGACGTCAGGCCCAGCGGGAGGGATTACGGCTGCCCAGCACCAGCGAATACCTCGACGCGGTAGAGGCGGCGGAGGATCTGAAGATCGGCACCGGCGACCCTTTTTGGCAACAGCTCGAAACCGCTGCCCTGGCGAAGCACACCGACTGGACCGATGAACTCGACGAAGAGGCCTGACAACGGCGCCGGACGCTTCTCGACCCGAGGCGTCATCGGCCTGGGTGACCTGATGCGCGCCCTCAAGGGACTGAAGTGCCATGACACGGCTACCCTCGAGCGAATCGCCCGCTCCCTGGGATTCACAGGTATCAACGCCAATCCGGCGGAAGGGGCCCGTGGTGTCTCCGGCGCGCGGCGTCGGCCAAGTCATGGCACTTCAGTCCCTT
>JASFJY010000487.1:0-3581 GCA_050119415.1 Chromatiales bacterium
ATATAAGCGCATATGATACTCGAAGCTGACCTGCAATGGGGTACTGCGGGGTATTTCATCGGCTGTCCCAGATGGCGCAGATCGGCATGAACACTTCTACGTTCGAGTAAGATTTAATATAGTCGTCTCTTGTGACCGCGCGCCGACATACACGTTTCGTGGTCTTCACGCTGTTCATTGATCAATGGAAACGCTGATGTTACTGCTGACTCAATCGCTTCTACCATTCGTCGAACCTCAATCAGTCAAGCGGAAATCCGATCATGCGGCGCGGTGATCTCGATAAACGTCTTCTGGATCATCTGGTATTTCTGTACGGCAAAGAGCGCGCCGGCGAATTGTTGCCTCGCCTGCATGGTCTGATCAATCACCACATCGAACTGCGTCAGGGCAAACGCCTGGAGATTCCCCGCTGGGACGAGAAGGACAGCGTGCTGATCGCCTATGGCGACAGTGTCCAGTTTCCCGGCATGACACCGTTGGCATCGCTGAAGCGCTTTCTCGATCGGCGCTTGAATGCTGTCTTCAGCCTGGTGCACATCCTGCCTTTTTTTCCCTACAGTTCGGATGACGGCTTTTCGGTCTCCGACTTTCGCGCCGTCAATCCTCAATTGGGTGATTGGCAAGATATAGTGGCCCTGGGTGAAAACTTTTCCTTATTGTTCGATCTGGTGCTCAATCACATGTCCCGCGAGCACCTCTGGTTTGTCCAGTTCGTGCATAACGAAGCGCCGGGACGAGACTATGTCATTGAAGTGGCGCCGCAGGAGAATCTCACCCGGGTGGTGCGTCCGCGCAGCTCCCCGCTGCTCAGTGGGGTGCGTACCCCGCGCGGCATGCTGCATGTGTGGGCCACCTTCAGTAACGATCAGATCGATCTTAACTATGCCAATCCCGACGTACTGTTTGAGTTCATCGATATCCTGCTCGAGTACATCCGCCGCGGCGCGCGCGCTGTACGCCTCGATGCGGTGGCCTTTCTGTGGAAGCAGATCGGCACGACCTGTATCCATCTGCCGCAGACCCACGAGGTGATCAAACTCTTCAGAACGCTGATGGACCTACTCGAACCGGGCGCCATCCTGCTCACCGAGACCAATGTGCCGCATGCGGAGAACATCAGCTACTTCGATGAGGGCGAAGAGGCCAACATGGTCTATCAGTTCAGCCTGCCGCCGCTGATCCTGCATGCCATTATGCGGGAGACCACCGAGTACCTTGTGCCCTGGGCCCGTTCCCTGGAGGAGGAAGAGCTGCCGAAAGACTGTACCTATCTCAACTTCACCGCATCGCATGACGGGGTGGGATTGCGCCCGCTGGAAGGTCTGGTGCCCGATGAGGAGTTGATCATCCTGCTCGACATGATGCGCAAGCGCGGTGGTTATGTCTCGATGCGTTCCACCAGCGAAGGGCGGGACCGCCCCTATGAACTGAACATCAGCTATTTTGATGCCTTTGCCGCAGAGGACGAGGGGATCGATCCCTGGCGCATTGCCCGCTTCATGCTGTCGCAGACCTTGCCGTTGTCGTTCCGGGGCATCCCCGCTGTCTACTTCAACGCGCTGGGGGCGACGCCCAACGATCCGCTCGGCGTCGAACGCACCGGCATGACCCGCAGTATCAACCGGCGTAAATGGGACGGCGCCGAGCTGGAGCGGCTGATCGATCAGCCGCTCACCGATGCCGGACAGGTCTTCCCCGAATACATTCGTCGTTTGCGCATCCGTCGCGGCATCAAGGCGTTTCATCCCGATGCGCCGCAGCGGGTGCTGGATATGCCGGAGGGGATCTTCGCGCTGGAGCGGATCAGTCTCGACGGCGAGCAACGGATCTGCGCCATTCACAACATGACCGGTGAGTTGGTGATGCTCGAGATCTCGGCCCTGGGTGACGAGAACACGCGTTGGTTCGATGCCTTGCAACAGATGGTGCCCGATATGGACAAGGAGGGATTGCGTTTAAGGCCTTATCAGTCGGTTTGGTTGATGCCCAAGGCCTGAATGACTGACTGGTTTTGCATATCTGGCGTGACTGCTCGAGCTGGGACGGGAAGAGGCATCGCGAAGTTAAAAAAAATACTGAATGAGGTGAGTATGTGACTTCAACTCACCTCATCCAGTATATACACAAATAGAGATTAATAGCCGAGAAGTCTCTGTCGTGTGTATTACTCAAGCGCTTTCCTATGCCGCTTTATGACAACCAGGCTCAAGGCCCAAGTGCATCAGTGCCATCGAGGCAGCTTCTGGTACAGAGACAGCTTTACCCGGCCCAACAGCAGGGCGCCGGCAAAGCTTTCTGCAAGCACATGAAAGCTTCATGGAAAGTTGTACCTGTATCGATATGATTAGCAGCAATTTATGTGCCACGAATGCTTACTTACTGTATTAACTGTTATTTACTAAAATATTTCAGTTCGTTTTTATTGATTTTGTTAAAAATCTCGACATTCATAGCGACTTGCATTTATGTAGAGTTGAATTAACCCGAACGTTCCATCCGGTCGCTTAGATAAAGAAGCTAAGCAATACAGCGGCCTGCTGCTTGGGGCTTGCCGATATCCACTATCAATGAGATACCCTCTTTTTTGAATGGATAACAGGGGCTCGCAAGCGCGAGCCCTTCTGTATCAAACACTCAAAGAGGAAGAGTCCAGGTTACATCATTGCGAATACTGGTGGCGTCTTCCAGATCCATCTGTATGTACAAATGGTTATCGCCCGGTTCAAGCAGCCAATGTGTGTCAGGACAGAGGACGCTCTGAACGTCCTCGTGGGGGGCTGATATCGTGCAGTTTTCGAGATAGGAGCTGATATCCACGTCATTGAGTGTGCCTGAGATGGCGGCAATGGTTGTGGTGGTATCCAGGTTAAAGACAGCGTCAAAGCGCTGATCCGGGTGAATCAAGGCGTCACCGGGCACAATTTGCAGCGGGGATGCTTGGTTGGTGCCCAGGCTGCGAATATTGGCGAGGATAGTGATTGAGCTGCCATTGATATGAATAAGCCTGTTACTGAACATCATGGGATTGGGCGGTGAGTTGGATAATGCATCACTGCTAAGAATATCTTTATCGTTCTTGTCGAAGAGAAGAATTGAGATATCGTAGATGGCGGCATCGTGGATGATGGACCCCGTGGTTAGTTCGTTTGAGGGACTGAAGACCGCGTAGCTCTCGATGCCGTCTTCCATGTATTCATCCTCGATAGAGATGGTGATGGATTTGGAGCTTGATGTGTCGGTGGTGGTTTTGAAGGTGTATGCGCCGATGTTCAGTTCGATGGTGCCGACACCCTGCTCCTGTTGATAGTCACCCCATCCAATGTCGGAGTTCTGATCTGGTGTGTCAGCGTCATAGATATAGAAGCCCTCGATGGCGTCTCCCGTCTGTATGTCACTGAAATTCCCGTCGGGATCGTCGATATGGACTATATCGGCAGTGACTTCGACATAGACTATTTCGCCAGCGGCGCTACATGAATAGATGAGTAATCCCGCGAGTGCGGCTTTTGCTATTGAATCGGCATTCATGCGAGTGCTCCATATTGTTGTATCTGTTGTTTTTCCGTAATGGCTGTCTA
>JASFJY010000488.1:0-3566 GCA_050119415.1 Chromatiales bacterium
TGCTTAACTGGGGCGATTGACATGCTCTGGGAGGGAAAGGAATGGTGCGTATACGGCGATGAGGAGAGGATAATCGAATCTGTAACAGACTTTATGATGGCGGGCCTTGTCGGCAAGGGATAAAAAAATTTTCCGTGATAGTGACTGATGGTCATTATTCGACTTGTGGTCATGTGGAGATAGCAATGAGAAGTTCACTTTACCTTTCTTTAGGATTGTTGCTGGCTGTCGTGCTGTGGATGTTGAGTGGTGCTATTGCCGGTGTTCCTGAATCGGCTACACAGGGCGGCGGCAACCGCGAAATAATCCAGGCAATGAGGGTGAGGGTCATGGATGTGACGGCCGAAGAGGTCACCCGCGAGTTGGTTGTCCAAGGTGAGTTGGAGCCTTTGCGCCAGGTTGAGATCAGGGCACAGACCTCATCAAGGGTTGTCGGCTTGCCGGTCAAAAAGGGCGAGTGGCTCAAAGGCGGCACTACCCTGGTCGAACTGGCGGTTGAAGATCGTCAGGCCCAGTACGAAAAAGCCCTGGCGGAAGTGGTTAATCGTAAACTCGAGGTGACCGGTGCCCGTAAGTTGCAGAAGAAGGGGCTGCAGTCTGAAACCCGCTTGAAGGCAGCTGAAGCGGCTTTGGCAACGGCCGAGGCCGATCTGAAAATGGCCCGGTTGGAACTCGATTACCTCCACATCAAGGCCCCCTTCGATAGTCTCCTTGAGGCGCGCTATGTGGAGTTGGGGAGCCATCTTGAACGGGGCGATCCGGTTGCCCTGATGGTGGATGACTCTGTGCTCAAAGCCGTGGCATTGGTCTCGCAGCAGAGTGCGGGTGAGTTAAAGCTTGGACAATCCATACAGGTCCGCTTGCTCGACGCTAGCGAGGTGCAAGGCGTGGTGACCTATATCTCGCGTCTGGGCGATGATGAGATCCACAGCTTCCGCATGGAGGCCGAGGTGCCCAATCCGCAGGGACTGCTGAGTGCGGGTGTCAGCGCAGAGATCCGCATCGACATCGGTCGTGAGGCGGCCCATTTTCTCTCTCCGGCGGTGTTGTCTCTGAGTGAGAAGGGCGAGGTGGGCGTCAAGAGTGTGGATGAGGATGGGCGTGTCCATTTCCATCCCATTGAGCTGTTGCGTAGCGAGGCGCAAGGGGTTTGGGTCACCGGACTGCCGACTCGGGCGCAGGTGATAACCCAAGGCCAGGAGTTCGTGATTGCGGGTGAAAAAGTGATTCCCGTACAGGCCACCAAGGGTTGAGTCGATGAAGACCATTATCGATTTTGCCTTCTCACGCAGCCGCACGGTACTGTTGAGCCTGCTGTTTGTGCTGATTTTCGGCGCTCTGGCTTATCAATCGATCCCCAAAGAGTCCGAGCCCGATATCGCCATACCCATTGTCTATGTCTCCATGACCCATGACGGTATCTCTCCCGAGGATGCCGAACGTCTGCTGATCCGTCCCATGGAGCAGGAGCTGCAGTCCATTGAGGGTCTGAAGGAGATGACGAGCACTGCCGGCGAGGGGCATGCCGCGGTGCAGCTGGAGTTCAGCGCCGGTTTCGATAGCAGCCAGGCGTTGACCGATGTACGGGAGAAGGTGGATCTGGCCAAGGTGAAGCTTCCTGCCGCCACTGATGAGCCGGAGGTTGTGGAGGTCAATGTGGCGCTCTTTCCAGTGTTGACCATCTCGCTTTCCGGTCCCCTCCCCGAACGTAGTCTGGTCACCATTGCGCGGGATCTTCAAGATCGTATAGAGGCCTTGCCCGGTGTGCTGGAAGCGGTGATTGGCGGTGACCGGGAGGCTCAGCTCGAGATTGTTGTCGACCCCGCAGTGATGGAGACCTACGGTGTTCAGTATAACGAACTCTTCTCCCTGGTCACCAATAACAACAAACTGGTTGCCGCCGGCGCCATGGATACGGGAGCGGGGCGTCAGGTGCTCAAGGTTCCGGGGGTTATCGAGGATGTGGACGATGTGCTTAAGTTGCCGGTAAAAGTGGATGGCAACCATGTGGTGACCTTCGGTCATGTCGCCACCGTACGTCAGGGTTTTAAAGATCCGGAGAGCTTCGCCAGGGTGGGCGGCCAACCAGCGGTGACACTTGAAGTCAAGAAGCGGGTCGGCGCCAACATCATTGACACCATCGCTCAAGTGCGTGAAGTGGTAGAGGCGCAGCGGGCACACTGGCCGGCCGGGCTTGAAGTCGCCTATATGCAGGACAAGTCCAATCAGATCCGGGATCTGCTGGGGGATCTTCAGAACAATGTCCTGTCGGCTATTATCCTGGTGATGATTGTTATTATCGCGGCTCTGGGTCTTCGCTCGGCGCTTCTGGTGGGGCTGGCGATACCCGGCTCGTTTTTGGCGACCATACTGGTGCTCGACACCGTGGATTATACCCTCAACATTGTTGTGCTGTTCAGTCTGATACTGGTGGTCGGCATGTTGGTGGACGGGGCCATCGTGGTGAGTGAACTGGCGGATCGGCGTATGCGGGAAGGGCATCACCCGGATAAGGCTTTCGCCTCCGCCGCCAAGCGCATGTCCTGGCCGATCGTCGCTTCGACCATTACCACCTTGGCGGTTTTTCTGCCGCTGCTTTTCTGGCCGGGTGTGGTCGGGGAGTTCATGAAGTATCTGCCGATCACGGTGATTATCGCCCTCACAGCATCACTCTCCATGGCGCTGGTCTTCGTGCCGGTGCTCGGCGGTTTGATCAGCCGGCAACGCAAACTATCGACTGTGACCATTGATGGGATTGTGACACAGCGTTATGTCTGGATGTTGGGTAAGTTGCTCAGCCACCCGGGCAAGACGTTGCTGGTTGCAGTTGCAATCATGGTTGCTGCCTATGCCAGCTATATATCGCTGGGCAAGGGGGTGGAGTTTTTTCCTGAAATGGAACCGGAGTTCGCCCTGGTCCAGGTTCATGCGCGGGGCGATCTGTCGGTATATGAAAAAGACGCCATCGTGCGCCAGGTGGAGCAACGGGTGTTGGATATGCATGAGCTGGAATCGGTCTATGCCCGTTCCTTCAACAGTCCCGCAGGACAGAATATTGCCGAGGATGTGATCGGCACCATCCAGTTGGAGTTTATCAATTGGCAACAGCGCCGGCCGGCGGCGGTGATTTTGCAAGAGATGCGTCAGCGTACGGACGATATCCCCGGTATTCGGCTTGAGTTTCGCAAGGCGGAAGACGGTCCTTCCAGTGGCAAGCCGATCCAGATCGAGTTCAGTGCCAGAGACTTTTCAATTGTTCCCGTCGCAGTGGAAAAGGTCCGCAGTCTGATGCTGGAGCAGGGTGGTTTTGTGGATGTGGAAGACGACCGTCCTTTACCCGGTATCGAGTGGCGCTTGGAAGTGGATCGTGAACTTGCCGCTCGTTACGGTACCGATGTGGTCACTTTGGGCAATGCAGTGCAGATGATCACCAACGGCATCAAGGTGACCGACTATCGACCCGATGATGTGGACGATGAGGTGGATATAAGAGTCCGTTTTCCCTACAACGAACGCAATCTTGGGCAACTGGATCAGCTGCGGGTCCCCACCACCAAAGGCATGGT
>JASFJY010000489.1:0-3565 GCA_050119415.1 Chromatiales bacterium
CAACTCTACGGCAAGGATGTGATCATCGAGCGCCACCGTCACCGTTACGAGTTCAATAACAGCTATCTGGACGATATCGTTACCGCCGGCATGAAGATCGCGGGCCGTTCGGTGGATGGCCGGCTGGTGGAGATTGTCGAGATCCCCGACCACCCCTGGTTCGTTGCCTGCCAGTTTCATCCCGAATTCACCTCCACGCCGCGCTATGGTCATCCACTTTTCTCCGGCTTCATCGAGGCGGCGCGCAAACATCGGGATGCTCGCCAATGAAACTCTGCCATTTCGATGTTGGACTAGACCGTCCCCTGTTCCTGATCGCCGGCCCCTGCGTCATTGAGAGCGAGGCCCTGGCGCTGGAGACCGCCGGCCAGTTGAAGGCCCTGAGCGACGAGTTGGGCATCCCATTCATTTACAAATCCTCCTATGACAAGGCCAACCGCTCCTCCGGCGAGAGCTTTCGCGGGCCTGGGCTGGAGGAGGGTCTGCGGATTCTGCAGAAGGTGCGTGAACAGGTCGGCGTGCCGGTGCTCACCGACGTGCATGAGGATACCCCCCTGGGCGAGGTGGCCGAGGTGGTGGATGTTCTGCAAACCCCCGCCTTTCTATGCCGTCAGACCAATTTCATCCAAAATGTGGCGCGTCAGGGCAGGCCGGTGAATATTAAGAAGGGCCAGTTTCTGGCTCCCTGGGATATGGGTAACGTGGTGGAGAAGGCAAGGGCGGTTGGCAATCAACAGATCATGGTCTGCGAGCGGGGCGTCTCCTTCGGCTACAATAATCTGGTTTCCGACATGCGCTCCCTGGCGGCGATGCGCGAAACCGGTTGCCCCGTAGTCTTTGACGCCACCCACTCGGTGCAGCTGCCGGGGGGGCAGGGCAGCAGTTCCGGCGGGCAGCGGGAGTATGTGCCGATACTGGCCCGCGCGGCGGTGGCCGCCGGTGTCAGCGGCCTCTTCATGGAGACCCATCCGCAACCGGAGAAGGCCCTGAGCGACGGCCCCAATGCCTGGCCCCTGCCGCGCATGCGCGAATTGCTGGAGACCCTGATGCTAATCGATCGGACGGTTAAGGAACGGGGCTTTATCGAGGCCGGGTTGTAAACCAACGATTGCTAAGCCCAATCATTGCATAGATTATTGGGCTGACGTCGCTTCTTAGCTCTGGCTATAGCACGGAAACTAGCGGCGTAGCCGCATTCTCTAAACCTCACGTACAATTCAAGCAGTTTACGGCTTAGAAAATGCTCCGTGCGCCACTATTTTCCGCACTCCTGCAAGCCAATTTATGCAACAATTGAGTTACCATTAGCGTCTCGAGTCAGTATGACCAATCGATACCAATAACCCAAACGACAGACGGAGATACAATGTCCGAAATTGTTGACGTACGTGGACGAGAGATCCTCGATTCACGGGGTAATCCCACCATCGAAACCGACGTGATCACCGCCGATGGCGCCATCGGCCGCGCCATGGTGCCTTCCGGCGCCTCCACCGGCTCCCGTGAGGCCCTGGAATTGCGCGACGGTGACAAGTCACGCTACCTCGGCAAAGGGGTGCTGAAAGCGGTGTCCCATATCAACGGCCCCTTGAAGGAGGCCCTGGTGGGCAAGGAGGTGACCGATCAGGCCGGCGTGGATCAGACCATGCTCGACCTCGACGGCACCGAGAACAAGGCCAAGTTGGGCGCCAACGCCCTGCTTGGCATCTCCCTGGCGGCGGCGCACGCGGCGGCCCAGGAGCGGGCCCTGCCGCTCTACCGCTATCTCTCTGCCGGTCCCTACCGACTGCCGGTGCCGATGATGAATATCATCAACGGCGGCGCTCATGCCGACAACAGCGTCGATCTGCAGGAGTTCATGATCCTGCCGGTGGGCGCCGGTTCTATCCGTGAGGCGGTACGCTACGGCGCTGAGGTTTTTCATGCCCTGCAGAGTGTGCTCAAGGGCCGCGGTATGGCCACCGCGGTAGGTGACGAGGGCGGTTTTGCCCCCAACCTGCCTTCCAACGAGTCGGCCATCGAGGTGATACTGGAGGCGATCGGCAAGGCCGGCTTCCAGGCCGGCAGTGACATCTATCTGGGGCTCGATGTGGCCAGCTCCGAGTTCTACGAGGAGGGTGTTTACCATCTGGCCTCGGAGGGGCGCAAGTTCACAGCCGCCGAGTTTGCCGACTATCTGGGTGCCTGGGTCGATCAGTACCCGATCATCACCATCGAGGATGGCATGGATGAGAGCGACTGGGAGGGTTGGAAACTGCTCACCGAAAGGCTTGGCGATCGGGTGCAGTTGGTGGGTGACGACCTCTTTGTCACCAACACCAAGATCCTGCAGCGCGGCATCGACGAGAAGGTCGCCAACTCGATCCTCATCAAGGTCAACCAGATCGGCACCCTCAGCGAGACGCTGGCCGCCATCGAACTGGCCAAGAACGCCGGCTACAGCGCAGTGGTCTCCCACCGTTCCGGCGAGACCGAGGACACCACCATCGCCGACCTGGTGGTGGCCACCGCCACCGGCCAGATAAAGACCGGTTCTCTCTCCCGTTCCGACCGGGTCGCCAAGTACAACCAGTTGATGCGTATTGAAGATCAACTGGGCGATGAGGCGGTCTATGCGGGCAAGGAGGCTTTTCCCATAGCCATCGACTGATGCGGTTCGCCTCCCCTTTGTTGGGGAGGCGTTGGCCGCAACCTGGCCTCTCCGTATCCCAGCGTCCCCCCTCACCCTTGCCAGCCATGCGTCTACTCATCGTACTCCTGTTGTTGTTGCTGATTCTGCTGCAATATCGGCTCTGGGTGGGGGGCGGCAGCCTGGCCGAGGTCAATAACCTGAAGCGGGAGATCGGTCAGCTGCGTGAGGAACTGGTGGGACTGCGCGAGCGCAATCGTGCCTTGCAGGCCGAGGTCGAGGACCTGCGCAGCGGCCGGTCGGCCATTGAAGAGCGGGCGCGCAGCGAGCTGGGCATGATCAAGGAGGGGGAGACCTTCTACCAGGTTATCCAGTCACCGGAGATGCCCGCCGATGAGTGAGCGTTACTGGGCGGTGGTGCCGGCGGCCGGGATCGGTCGGCGCATGGGGGGCGGGATGCCCAAACAGTACCTGGAACTGTTGGGAAGACGGGTGATCGACCACACCCTGCAACGGCTGCTCGACCACTGCCTGATCGGTGCAGCCTACGTCGCCCTCTGTCCGGACGACGGCTATTGGGCGGACTGCGCCTATGCTGCCGATCCCCGGGTGGTGCGGGTGGCGGGCGGCGAGGAGCGTTGTCACTCGGTGCTGAACGTCCTGCACGCACTGCAGGCGGTGGCCGATGCTGACGATTGGGTGTTGGTACACGATGCGGCACGCCCCTGCATCAGCGCGGACGATCTCAATCGCTTGATCGAGACGTTGGCTGACCATCCGGTAGGCGGGTTGCTCGGGGTCCCGGTACATGACACCCTGAAACGGGTTACTGTGCAAGGAGAGGTCGCTGAGACAGTGCCGCGCGGCGACCTCTGGCAGGCCTATACTCCGCAGATGTTCCGGCTCGGTTTGCTGACAGACGCTCTCGAAGCCGCC
>JASFJY010000490.1:0-3564 GCA_050119415.1 Chromatiales bacterium
TAACACTCGCCGAGGCTGTTAGGGTTTCACCTGGACGTATACTCCAGGCAACCGTATCGACCGATTGAATCTGCGCCAGGGATGCCACCCAGAGTCGTCCTTCACCGTAAGCCAGCGCCGTGACCACAGCGCCCATCGGTAGCGCATCATCGCTTGCGTCGGTGAGATTGCGTCGATGCAGAGTATCGCCGATGGCATAGTAGAGATAGTCACCGTCGAGCGCCATATGACGCACGGGTTCGGCGGCGTTGAACAGCGAAGTGACGGAAACGTCCGCCTCGACCAGCGGTAAGGCACCGCTGCGAATCTCATAGACGCCTCCCGCGGCGGTGCTCACATAGAGCCTTTCCCCATCGGCCTGCAAGCCGACAATTTCATCGCCGGAATTGACCACCAGACTATCCTTGACCTGGGGGTCCGCCCGCAAGGCAAGATGGAGGCGGTCGCCGGCGCTGGCGACCACTTGACGATCCGTTACCCTGAGCCGGCTGAATGGGTGGCCCGACATAATCACTTGTGTGTTACCGGCCGCATCCAGGGCCACTACCTGCTGGAAATCCGGCTGCAGCAGATAAGACCTGCCGGCGTGGATAGCCACTGCCGTGGTTGCCTGAGCATAGGGGCTCGGATAGACCTGCTCATTTACAACCCCTGCCTCATCCTGGGTGTAAATTACAGCGCCATAGTTGTCCGCCGCCGCCAGATGGGTTCCTTCCTTAAGAGCGACACTCGCTACCGAACCGCGCGGTCGTGTGGTTTCATGAATCAACTCGGGGGATTGGACGGGCCGCACCAGGTCGAACACCGCTCCGCGGTTTCCGCCAAGCCACAACTTGCCCGCGCTGATCATCGCGACGTCCGCACTGGACTCCAATGCCAGGGGCAGGCGGCCGATGAGGCGAGGCAGTGTGGAATCCCGTACATCAATGATTTGAACCATCTGCCCGCTGTCGGTGAGCGCCAGCAGATCCCCTTGCAGCGTCAACAGGCGGTCCGCATCAACGCCGATGGCGAAACGCCGCTCGCCGAAGGCTTCGTCCAGCCGGTGCAGCTTGCCGTCCGCGGCGCTGACGAAGAGATGCGCGCCATAGTGTGTCATGGCGGTGAAATCGCCGCTCATGCTGTGGCTCGTGGCGAGGTTTTCATCCACTTGGAGCAGTTGCCGGTCACTCAGCACCAGGAGGTTGTCGTTCCAGGCGCGTACATCCAAGGCCGTTCCGGCGATTTCGATCTCCCCACGCTGCGCTAGGGCATTGCCGGCGATATGGAATGCCATGGGCCGACCGTCGATGATTGCAATGGCGCGATCGTCGTTCACAGCCAGCCGCGAAACATCACCCGATAGTGCATGGGTACTCAAAACCCGGAACCCATCCGCCGGATCCAGAATCACCAGCCCGATGGTGTTCAAGGCTACCAGCAGGCGATCGCCGAGATGGGTAATGGCGGTGATCTCCGACTCCAGCGTGGCCAGGGTCTGAGCGTTGAGATCCACCAGGTTACGGCCGACGCCAAACCATGCCGCGCCGATATCGGGCAGCGCAGCGGCATAGGGCTGTGATCTAGCGGAGCGGGTAATTTGCAGCGGATCGACGACTTGCACGGACTGCGTCGTGGAACGGTCGTTACCGTATTCATCCATTACCGTTGTGACGATCTGCAACGAACCGACAGTGGCCGGCACGGTGAAATCGAGACCCTCGTCGCCCGAAGCCAGCAGGTTCGTGCCGTCATAGATCTCGATTGTCGCCTTTACCCCCGCAGGCAGTGAACCGCCGATCCGCAGATCCAGAACGGAACCTGCCATGATGCGCGGACCGACGCCTTCGAGTGTCAACGCGGGAACATTGATTTCGGGGAAGAGACGTACGCCGACCTCCGCTTCACTGTAGCGGTAAGTCTCGCCGTAATAGCCGCGAACCCGGACAAACAAATTCTCCTGTTCCGCCACCGCGGGCATACGCAGGGTGAGACGGCCACGAGGCTCCGCGCTCAGGTGGCGGCTGATCAACTGGCGGTTGAAATCGTACAGGCTGACTTCGGCGAAACGGAAAGTGTCGGGGGTATTCTCGCTCACCCGATAGTCCACTGTCAGGTCGTCGCCTTCGGTATAGGATTGATTGCCGGCCGGCTGACTGACGGTAACGGTGTCCGCTTGCGGATCGTTGGCCTGCAGGGTCCAGGTTCCACTGGCATAGGCCACACCATCGACACTGCGGCTAAAGTTCACCACCCCGTCGGCATCGGCAAACTGCATCCACTGGTATGACGCCGTACCCGGCTCGACAGTGGCGCTCAGCAAAACGCCGTCTACATCCAGCACCTGGTTTTGCACCCTGGCGTCCGCCTCGAGAGCGAGTGCAATGGGTACTCTGGCTCCACTGCTCAATAGCGCGCCATCGAGCGGTGTCACGGGGAGCATTGAGGTCAGCGAGGTTTCATTGCGGCCCAGCTCAGCCCGTTCGGTATTGCCGCCACGGTCGGTACGGGTGACCTGAATGACACCGCTAGACAGTGCATCCCGGGGAATGAACCACTCCGTGACGCCAGCCAGCAATTGGGGTTCGGCGGGCAAGCGTTGACCGGCTTCGTTATGGAAGGCCAGACTGTCGCCGCCAAGGGTCGCGCCCGCTTCTATGGCACCGATCAATACACCCAGCGGTGTTTCCGTCAGGCTGGGTGTCAATGCTGTAGTGACGGAAGCGGCTATCAGGTCACGACGCTGAATTTCGCCGCTCTGTTGCTGCGGCAGCAGTTCGTATAAATAACCGCCATCGAATACCAGCGCCTGGCGCTCTCCGCCCAGCAGACCGATCAGCTCGCCATCGCGCCATGCCTGCCAGGTTTGATCCGCGTAAGGTCCGTCCGCCAACATCCAGAGCAGCTCGCCGTCGAACTGAGCACGCTTAATCTCGCCGCGGGTGTTCCAACTCGATCCGCTGGTCAGGCTTCCATCCGCCTGCAAGTGATATTGCCGCGCCTGGTCCGATTCCCAGACAACCAGCCGATCGCCATCGACTTGGATAGCGTCCTGCCCGGCCAAGGCGGTAAAGAAACGCTGTTTCAGTTGCGGCATGGGACCGTCGGCCGGTTCAATGCCATACAGGCCGGATTCGGTCAGCAGCAACAACCGCTGCCTATCCACCTGGGTTGCGCGCACGGTTTCGTTGATCGCCAGACCGACATAGGGCAGGAAAGCGCCATTCACATAGCGCACGGCTTCCACCAAACCGCCGTGCAGCAGGTAAATCAGCTCGCCATTGCCACCCAGCAAATCGCCCAGCAGCGGCATGGAGACCGGGGCCGCCAGCATGCCTTCCATTATCGGCCAGAAGATGATCCTCGTATCCCCGCCCAGGGTCTCCTGGGCCAATAAGCCGCCGCCGGTGAAAAAGAGCCTGTCTATATGTCCGCTGGTCTGGGATGCAATGACGCCGTCAACATCCATGATCCGGTAGCCGCCGCCGCGGCGGTTGACGCTCCAGATCAGATTGTCCGCCGCCGCCTTGAGACCCGGCACGACCAGTATATGGCTAACTACATCGTTACTGTCAGTCGGGGTGT
>JASFJY010000491.1:0-3560 GCA_050119415.1 Chromatiales bacterium
GCTTATAGTTCTGATTTTCCAGCGAATATAAAAAACCGGAAGATCATGCACCCTCAGTCTGTATCAAAGATTAAAGCCTTAAGGTCCTTTTGATATGTCTCAGCCACAGTATGTCAATAGCCAAGCACAGGCAAATGACATCACTCCATTTCCAAGGAGTTTGATACTTGGTGGATTATCTATTCTTTTTATCTTCCTTCTCAGTCTGAGCGCATGGTCTGCGCTAGCCCCGATTGAAGGCGCAATAGTCTCCCCTGGCATCATTAGTGTCTCCAGTCATCGTAAGCAGATTCAGCATCTCGAGGGGGGGATTGTAGAAGCAATTCATGTGACAGACGGAGATGAGGTCAAGAAAGGTCAGCTATTACTTGATTTGCGCAATGTGACCGCGGATGCGGAACTGCGCCGCTTGCATGGCCGTCATACCGAGGTTCGGGCGGTTATTGCACGTCTGGAAGCAGAAGAAGCCGGCAAAGATAAATTAGAATTCCCAGAAGAGTTATTAAAGGCACAAGACGATACAGTTACCCAGTCTTTACTTAGCCGCCAAACCAGCATATTTAATAACAATCAAAGCCTAGTCCGCGATCAATTGGCAGTTTATGAGAAGAAAATTGGTCAAGCGCAGGAAGAAATCGATGGTCTTAAAGGTCGTATAAAATACAAGCGGCAAGAAGCCAAGCTTCTAGAAGCACAATTGAACAATATCAAGCTCGCTGTTGAGAAAGGGCTTATTCCAAAAGCTGAAGAGCTAAAGCTTGGCCAAAAATATGCGCTACTAAAAGGAGATCTGATAGGCCTGAAATCAGAGCAAGGCCGCCTGCAAAAACTTATTCTTGAAACGCGGGTACAGCAGAAAGAGACCCAGGCACAATGGCAGTCCGATCTATCTGAACAAATTCGATCGCAGGAATCACTGCTTTTCGATCTTAATCAGCAGATCGTAAAAGCTCAAGATGTTATGGATCGGACTCGGATTATATCGCCAATAGACGGTGTAGTCGTCAATATGCAAGTTCACTCGCGCGACGGTGTGATAGACTCAGGCCAATTACTAATGGAGATAGTTCCATCTAACGATGAATTGATCGTCGATGTATTCCTTGATCCAGAGGACATAAATGATATTTCTGTCGGCATGCCGGCCGATGTACGTCTTACATCTGTAAGTCGGCGTCAACGCATACCGATGGAGGGTGTAATCTCGCGAATCTCTGCTGATCGATTGACTAATCCGCAGACTGGGAAGGATTACTACAGCGCACGCGTTAGTCTTTCTCCTTCGGTGACAGATCAGCAACATTTATCTCTGGTACCCGGTATGGGCGCTGACGTTTTTATTCGAACCGGTGCTAGAACCCCTTTCGACTATCTGCTATCACCAATTGCAGACAGTTTACAATTTGCGCTTAGAGAGAATTAAAATATGCAACAAGCCACGATTTTGTCTACCACGTCGCAAGAAACGGAATTTGTACCCGGCAAAGCTATAACTTTAAAAAACCACGACTTCTTAAATGGCTGTAATCCATATTACAGTTCCAGCGTGGTTCGGCAGAGTATTGAATTCGGTGATCTATCATATGCAAGTACTGTGTTGGCCGGCAAAAATTTTAGTAAGTACTTTTTGTCTCGTTTTCTAGGCATTAAGTCTTTCTTGCCTCGTAACGGACTAAATCAAAAGTTCATTACAAGCCTGGACTCACCTCAAGGTGCGGATTTTCCAACTACTTTTCTAGAGGCAATTCTCGCAGTTGAGGCAGCAACAGCCTTCGCGAGACATGAGCTAGTTGCTGTTCGCTATGCCGGAATAAAAACATTCGAAAACCATCATGATCTTGTCTGGGCAAGCCAGACACCTAGGTTATCGAAGGAAATTACCGAAGTGGCACTACTTGGCCTACTTGAGCTTCTACCGCTTGAGTACCAGCCAGATACCGAGCAAGACAAAACAGATTTCGCAACTAGTTTAGATGCGCTTTTGAACAAAGCCAGACGTAGCAGAATGGCTGCTTCCACAGCTGTAGTAAAGCTTGCGGCGTCAACACGTGGGTTTCCTTGTGAACTCATGGGTCAACAACACCTGGTTGTAGGCCATGGCGCCAAGCAAAAGCACTTATACGCGTCCATGACCTCTACCACTCCCATCACCGCACAAAAAATCTGTTCTGACAAACGACAGACAAACCGGCGTCTAAAACAACTGCGATTACCAGTTCCAATGCATAGTCGCGTCGGTACGGTAGAAGCCGCTACAAAGGCCGCGGAAAACCTTGGTCTGCCAGTGATTGTCAAGCCAGTCAAAGGCAAAAAAGGTCTTCACGTCAGTGATAAAATATCATCGCTTGATGAAGTTGCATCCGCTTTCGATGTTGCCCATTTCTCAGGCTCTGATGTTCTTGTTGAACAGTATGTGAATGGTGAGGATTACCGACTACTGGTAATAGACGGGAAATTTCATTCTGCTGTACTGCGCAAGCCACCAAAAATTGTAGGTGACGGTAAGTCGACTGTTTCCCAGCTTGTAGAGCAAATGAATCAGGACCCCTACCGTGATAGTTTTCGGGGTTTTCCTGTGATTATCGATAGTGAAATCAATACGCGTTTAGCAGAAGCCGGATTAAGTTTAGAGGATGTACCAGAACAGGGCCAGGAAATCGTTCTGCGTTTACGGGCAAATGTGTCGACTGGCGGCATTCCCACAGATGCCACAGACCTGGTTCACCCAGAGGTTCGTGCGATGGCTGAAAGAGCGGCCAAAGCTGTTGATTTAACAGTCGCTGGTATTGATTATTTGACAACCGACATTGAGCGCTCTCCAGAGGAATCAAAAGGTGTCATTATTGAAATAAATGCGCGACCGGGCCTCGATATACACGTATGGCCTTACGCCGGCATTTCGCGTGATGCAGGTGGTAGTTTACTCGAACACCTTTTTCCAAGCGGTGATCGCGGTCGTGTAACGGTCGTTGCAAGCGCCGGTGATCAAGGCACAGGTACTCCTGCGCGTATAGTAGAAGCACTCTTGCGTAAAACAGGTAAAAGGTCTGCTTTGACCCTCAGGTCAGAGGCTTATGCCGATGGAAGGAAAACTCGGCTATCTAAAAAACAACAAGAAAAAGCGCCACTTGTCATGCTGCAAGATCCTGAAGTCGATTCTCTTGTGACTACGGTTTCGTTGCGACAGACCGCTAAACGTGGGATGCTACTGGAGCATTGTGACGTTGCGATGATTATGGATCGTGCCAAACCCGGTGCCGTTAAAGCCTTTCTCGTAGGATTAGATGTTATAATTAAAGCAACTACCCGCTGTATTGTGGTCGGCTCTGGAAATCTGGTGGCACTAAAGAGAATTGAAAGTGTTAATAATGGAGCGAAACTCATAGTTGTCAATGCAAATCGCAATGATCCGTCTTTGCAGACACACCTTGATGCAGGACGTATCGGAGTGACAGCGATGTGGCAGGATGGTCAACAGAATATCGCAATACTATCCGCTGATAAAATTATAGGTTCTTTTTCATTAGAGGCCTTGGCAGATAAGAATACAGATAAACCCA
>JASFJY010000492.1:0-3558 GCA_050119415.1 Chromatiales bacterium
GGGCGGGATGAGGATGCCCAAAGTGCCGGCATTGGTGATGACGCCGGCGGCGAAGCTCTCCGGATAACCTGAGCGCACCATACCGGTAATGACGATGGTGCCTATGGCCGCCACTGTGGCCGGGGAGGAACCGGAAACCGCTGCGAACAGCATACAGGCCATGACCGAGGCCATGGCCAACCCTCCCTTGATATGGCCCACGCAGTCGATGGCGAAGCGGATCAAACGCTTAGCCACTCCACCGGTGGAGAGAAAGGAGGAGGAGAGAATGAAAAAGGGAATTGCCAACAGCGTGTAGTGTTCGGAGAGCGCCTCAAACAGCTTCAGCGCGATGGAAGCCAGTGAATCGTTGGAGAAGAGCAGAATGGTCACGATGCTGGCGAAACCGAGTGCGATTGCGATCGGCATGCCGATCAACATGCAGAAGAAGAGCAGGATAAACAGGGTGGCGGTGGTCATTATTTCCTCTCCTCCATACTTTCGCTCTCGGAGGCGAGTTCCTCGGCCAGCTGCATGCTCTCTTCCGCTTCGGATTTATGGCTGAAACCGGCCACATCCCCTCTGGCGATATGCCACAAAAGCAGTAGGAGGCGGATGGAGAGAAGGCCCAGGCCGATGATCAGAATGCTATGGGCGATCCAGGTCTGCACAGGCAGGTCATCCAGCTCGATGCCGATGCGTTTCATTTTGCTGAGGTAGACCCAAGAGCCATAAAGAAAGAGGCCGCAATAGGCCAACGAGAGCAAGGCCGCAATGGCGGAGAATATTCGCTGCCCCAGCTCCGGCAAGGTCTTGATAATGGCGTCGACACCGATATGGGCACCGACCTTGAGGCCGTAGGAGACACCGAAGAGCACAAACCAGGCCGACATGTGCAGGGTCAGTTCCTGGGCCCATAGGAATCCGCTGCCGAAGCCGTAGCGCATCACCACCTCGACGAAAACCAGCAGCGTCATCGCCACCAGCAGCAGAGCAATAATGTGCTCTTCCGCCTTATTCAGCACACGCAGTAACATCGTTGATCTCCTTCATGGTCCCTCTGGCGGGAATTTTTCGCTCTCCCGCTCTGAATCAAAAGCAGAACCCTAGCCTTGAATGCCCAGTAAAACACCGCCGGCAAGCCGGCGGGAGCTTATGAGTTGCGTACTAATCCGCTGTCGTTTATTGGTTATTCGCGTTGTAGGCGGCATCGATGAGGTCTTTGCCGATCTCACCCTCAAACTCTTTCCACACCGGCTTCATCACCTCGACCCACTGAGCGCGCTCCTCGGGGCTGAGGGTGATGACTTTGCTGCGACCGGAGTCAACGATGCGTTGACGATCTTCGACGGATTTCTGTACGGCGACCTGGTTGCCGAAGACGATCGCCTCATCCAGGGCCTGCTTCACCTCGCCGCGCACTTCATCCGGCAGGTCCATCCAGAACTCGGCAGAGGTCACCACCATGTAGTCGAGCAGGCCGTGGTTCGATTCACTGATATAGGGCTGCACCTCGAAGAACTTCTTGGAGTAAATGTTGGACCAGGTGTTCTCCTGGCCATCGATGGCCTTGGTCTGCAACAGGGTGAAGACCTCGGAGAAGGGCTTTTTCAGCGGTGTGGCGTCAATGGCCTCGAACTGGGCGGCCAGTACGTCGGAAGTCATGATGCGGAACTTCAGACCAGCGGCATCGGCCGGTAACCGCACGGGTTTGCTGGACGAGAGCTGTTTCATGCCATTGTGGATATAGCCCAAACCGACCAGCCCCTTCTTGCGCAAAGAGTTGAGCAGCTCCTGGCCCTCGTCGCTCTGTTGGAAGCGCTCTACCGCCTCCATATCCTTGAACAGGAAGGGCAGATCGAAGAGCTGCAGCTTTTTGGTAAAGCTCTTGAACTTGGAGAGGGAGGGCGCGGCCATCTGTACGTCACCCAACAGCATGGCCTGTAGTACCTTGTTGTCACCGAACAGCTGGGAGTTGGGGTAGACCTCAACCACGACCTTGTCGCCCAAGCGTTGTTCCACCAGCTCCTTGAACTTGTTGGCCATCTGACCTTTCGGGGTGTTTTCTGCCACCACGTGAGAGAATTTGATCACGATGGGCGCGGCAGAGAGGGGGACGGCAATCAGGCTGGCGGCCACGGCCATCGCAAAAATCAACATACGCATGGGATTCCTCCGTAGAATGATTGTGTGTAGTCACCGATGTCATCGGATTGGTTTTTAAATCGCAAAAACAGGGCCAACCGACCACGATTCTCCTAACATACTGATTTATCTGAATGGATGACCAATAAGCCCGAAACGACGACTGAAATGAATCGGCGGATTTCCGCCAATTTCAAATGACTACTAGGAGGAGTATTCGCCACTTGTAGCCCTTGCCGGGCAGGACAGGAAGAGGGGAATGGATACGCAACAGCCAGATAGCGCGTGCTGTTGCGCTAGCGCCGGTCAGGCACCCGACCTTGTCAACGGCGCGAAGATCCCGTCCAGCAGGCGTTGCAGGTCTTGCGGCGCCAGCTCGATCTCCAGCCCGCGCCGACCGGCGCTGACAAAAAGGGTCTGGTAGGCCTGAGCGGAGTCGTCGATCAGCGTGCTGAGACGCCGCTTCTGCCCTAGCGGACTGACTCCACCCAGAACATAGCCGGTGGAACGCTCCACCTCGAGCGCCTCCGCCATCACCGCCCGCTTGCCGCCCAAGGCTTTTGCCGCCGCTTTCAAATCGAGTTTCGACACTACCGGCACCACCGCTACCGCCAAACGGCGACCATCGAGACTTATCACCAGGGTCTTGAAGACGCGGGCGGGATCCACACCCAGCTTTTGCGCCGCCTCCTCGCCGTAGGAAGGGTGGTTGGGATCGTGGGTATACTGATGGGTCTGGAAATCGATACCGGCCCGCTTCGCCTGCGCGATCGCCGGTGTCATTGTCGTCTCACCAAAGTGACATCCTCGGTAAAAGCCACCACCCGATGGGTGATATACATGATCAATAAGACCGCTGCGCCGAAAAGATAGAGCCCGGGATGGATCTCGATCTGCGCCACCACTCCGAGCTTGATGGTAACGATCATTACCGCCACCACCATCACGTCGAGCATGGCCCAGCGCCCGTAGTCGTGCATCAGTTTCAGGAGACGCGCAAAGCGGGGAGAGTGAATCTGCCGATGCTGTAACAACAGAAACAGCAGCCCGACCTTGAACAGGGGCAGCACCACGCTGAACAGGCCCACCACCCCCAAGATGAACCACTGTCCTCGCTGATAGAGCTCCAGCAGTCCGCTGACGATGGAGAAGGAGTTGGCGATAAAGAGGAACTTGGTCAGGGTCAGCATCGGTAGAAAAAAACCCGCTGTCAGCAACAAGACGGTGACCAGTAACAGGGCGGTCAGGCGACGGGCATGTTGTCTGGGAATCAGCATTCCAACCTCGCTATGCATAGTCAATCAGACCCTGGAAACCGTGAGACCTCAGGCCCGCAGTAAGGTCCACACGCCGATGAGGATAAAACCGACACCGGCGATATAGTGCAGATACCTTTCGCTGACAACGGTAGAAACAAGACTGCCGGCTATCACG
>JASFJY010000493.1:0-3556 GCA_050119415.1 Chromatiales bacterium
CCTTGCCGATGGCGATCGCCGCCCTCCCTTCCGGCGGTTCCAGATTGGCTTGGCTCGGCACCGACAATCGGGTCTATCTCGCCAAGCTTGACTGCAACGATCAGCTAGTCGGCACTCCTACCAGCATCCCCGCGGTCGATCTGCAGGACCTCCATGCCGACGATGAAGGCGGCGTGGTACTGGTTACCCGCAATGCCACCAACGGCGGCACCGACAACTGCGGCAGCGGCCAGCTCTGCGGCGGCTCATCGAGCCAGTGCAAGACCATGCACATGGTGCGTTTCGACGACGTGGGCGATGTGCAGTGGGAACAGCAGGTGACCAACCTGAGCGATAGCCTGGCCGGTTACGATAACGGCGCCCGCTTCGTCTGGTGGTATCAGCATCACGGCCGTCTCGCCTTCGATGGCGATAACAACTACGCCGCCTATTTTGGTGATGCCATTACCGTCAACAACGGCAGCTGTGTCGATATCCACCAAGGGGACCGCATGCAGGTGGTCGACGCCAACGGTTCGCTGGTCTCAGGTCATCCCGACAGCTTCGAGGTGGGCTGCAGCCACAGTTGGCAGACCCGCATGGTGTGGGATCCACGCACCGACCACTTCGTCATGGTCTGCGCCACGGATAACGACTGCCGCATAGCCCAGCCCAGTCCCTACCGCACGGTGGCCGGGGGCAACTGCGACGGCACCCTGTTCGGCGGCGACCTGGTGCTCTCCAGCAACTCGGGCTACTGGACAGCCTGGAGCCAGGGCGGAGAGGCGCGACTGGAGCATTTCACCACTGGTGAGTCGGATACGAGTATCTCCACCGGGGCCAATACGAGCCATCCTCACCTGGTCAGTTATGGCGAGGAGCGGATGCTGCTGGCTTGGGAGTCGGGCTCATCCATGGCCGCACAGGTCTATGACTCGGGCAGCGGTCAGGCGGTGGGTGAGCAGTTCACCATCGATGTGCCTGACCACAAATTTCAGGCGTTCAAGGCCTACCCGGACGGCAGTGTGGCCTACCCGGCGGCGGGGAGCAGCAACACATCGATCCGGATAGGGCGAGTGATGCCTTGTAATAACTGAAGCGTAATGGTACATGGATGTACCGTTTACGAACCTTAGGATGGAATTTGCTTGATGGCGACCGCCTGACCCCGATTGGCCGATTCCACATACTCATCCATCGTGGGCAGGGGGGATCCCCCCCCTGCACTCCCCAAAAGGGCTAAAGCACCCGAATCATCAAATCACTAACGTCAGCGCCTCGCGGCGCCGATCGCCGCCAGGCCTGCCAGCATCAGCACCAGTGATCAATAGGGTCATGACCATCAATGGGACCAGTCTGATCATCCATTGATCCTTCCTCGATTACTCGCATGGCATTTGTTTCGGACCTTGCCATTTGGCGTAACCGACAGCTGCTTCTCGCTTACCGCCTGGTACTTCACGAAAAACCAACACTTTCAACTCGCCATGACGTGTGTGCCGGCGTATTTTTTGAGTGTCCAGATGGCCTCAGCAGGATTAGTTACGTTTTTCACTGATGAAGTCACTTGGCTAAGACAGACTGGACTCGCCTCGATAAGCAACTTCGAAATTACGGCCGAGAATGTGGCACTAGCCGACGAGGTTTCTTCACCACCTGCTATCGGTTCAAGACTAGGACCAGTTTTGACATTCCAGGCGTCAAATACTGGTCTGCCGTTTGACTTCGCTTTTAGAAGTGAAAATCCTGGGACAGAAGTAATTTACACAGATCCTGTAGGCCAGATACTCGGTTTAGGATCTACCCCAACAAGACACCACGACTGGAGTGTAGCCTTTGGGATGGGCCGTCCAGTTTTGTCGATTGGGATGGAAATGAGTAGCCGCAGTGCTTCGTTTGTCGATGCTATCCGTGTTTTTGATACAAGCGACATGTTAATTGCATCACTACCGCTTGGAAATACGCAAGGAGGCTTCTTCGGTATTTTCAGCAACGCACCTATTGGGCGAATTTTGTATGACGATAATCCTGCCCCTGGGGGTAAGGTGCTTACAAGGCTTGCACTAGCGGTACCTGAACCAAGTGGATTGATGCTATTTGCAGGTGGCATAGTCTTGTTATGGTTGGCAGCAAGGTATCAGCGCGCTTCGGGAGAAGGTTGCTGTTATTGGTAATCAATAAAGTGCCTTGTGCGCGAGACCAATAAAGCATCGGCATTAATCCGCTATAAGAACCCGCCCACTGTGGCGGGTTATTTGATATCAATCACAAGTTTCTGGATAGAGCACACAATGTAGGAGCCCGCTCCCGCGGGCGATACGTTCTTTCGATTCCCTATCGCCCAGGGGACTGGGCTCCTACACATAGGATCTGATGAATGGGTTCAGACTCACTGCTGTCCCACATAGTTTGCACGGCAATCCTGTCAATTTTGTGTATCATAGGGAAATATTGATACCCACTGCCTGACTGAACCACGACCATGGAGATCACCCACAAAAAATTCTGGCAGGGTAGAGGGGTGCTCGCCAAGAGTTGTTCCATAATGGCTTCTGATCCACGAGTCTTTGTAACCGGCAAGACTAATTAACGTTGGAAATATCTGAAAATGGTTGGTCCTATTGTAACTAGCCATTTGAACCGCCTTAAATCTTTTTAAGATTGCCGCGTCATTAGAGAAGACTATCATAGGCACAATACCTTCGAAACGATTTGCTCTCGGCCTACAGTGAGTAGCCAATGTTCCATCGTCGACTATATTTTGGCCGTGATCACTGGTATAGATAATGACGTAACTCTTCAACTCCGCACTTTCAGCTAACAATCCTTTAAACCAGTCATCAACACTCCAACGAATTCCATTCATAAATGAATTTAGAGTTTTTTCTCTATCATTCATCGGTTCACCCAGCTTGAGGGTGGGGATAAAGATATTGTACTCTATGGGATAGCTCCTGAAGTATGGAAAATGAAGTCCGTACTTATTAAGAACGATAAAGATCTTGCCGGGTTGCTTGAGAAAGTCCATTAGCTTTTCACGGGCAACTCCGTCGCTTTTATAGGCGATTTTTTGACGAACCCTTATGAGTTCGTCTATATAAGAAGTCTCGTGTTCATTCATGAAGTTTTGGTAATTACCCCATTCCTCAGCACTCTGGGCATCCAAGTAAACATTATAAAAGCCTGCCTTCCTGGTAAATTGCCAAATCGAAGGCTGCTTCAAGGTTAATTGATTGTGGTCCGGGATCTCCTCTTTTTTCAAGCCCGTCCTAAGAATGAGGTTAGAATAATGACTGCAGTTTGAAGATGAAGAGGCTAACCCAAAATTTACGATTCCAGTATCCAGAGAGCGAAGATAAGGTGTCGTGTTTTTTTCGTATCCATTGATTTCGAGAATGTCCGCGCGGATACTTTCATCCACAATCAGGACAATTTTATCAATCTGCGCATTCAAGGGGGCCTTGTAAGCTACCTCGGATCTTTCGCCATCGTAAACGCCGCTTTGGCTGGCATATATAAGCATTGACGGAATCCTGAAAAAGGAGGGGTATCGATCAAAAAATCCATGACTATACTG
>JASFJY010000494.1:0-3555 GCA_050119415.1 Chromatiales bacterium
ATAGTCCTCCAGACGAAAGGCCAGTCCCTTGGGCATGTTTTGACGGGGGTAGCCTACGAAGGGCATCAGTTCCGGTGGCTGGGATGCTTTGCCTTCATTGGCGTCAAAGACTGTCCGAATACGCCGCTGAATGGAAGTATGGTCTGATGCTTCCGGTGTTTCCGACATCCCTGCCCGCACGGGATTGAGATCTACATAGGCCAGGCAGCTAGCCAAAGCTGCTTCATCCAGCAGGGCTTGGCATTTAAACCGCCCCTCCCAGAATCGCCCGCTACATCCGTCTTCCGCATTGGCCTGTCGGGCGATGTGCTCGTTCAGACAGCGCATGAACCAACTGATAGACATCAGTCGTTCTCGCCACTGCTGCGCGATCTCTTCGACATGCCTCAATTCTGCCGTAGAGAGCTGGCTTCCTCGCAGATAACGCTGGGATAGAAGCGTGCCTGAAAAGAGCCCATGCCATCGTTCAACCACCTCTCTGACTGACCAGGCGAGGGCTTTATCGGAATCTACGTAGAGTACTAGATGAGTATGGTTGCTCATCACCGCATAGGCGCAGATGTCTATAGCGAAGCTGTGAGTAAGCGCGAACAAGCGCTCTTCTATCCAGTCTCGCCGATGTTCGAAAGATCGACCACTGTGGAGGTCCTCGCCACAGAGAAAGGCGCGGCGTACACAGCGGGAAATGCAGTGGTAGTAGGGAGTGTCATCCAGACTGATAAGGGCTTTTCTAGGCCGGGGCATTGATCATTCCTTAGATGCATGTCGTTCTCTATGTGTTCTCTATTCTTAACAAAGACGTATTGTTTGTCAATGGGTGGATGTCCACCGTCACATTCTTGTGTCAATGGGTGGATGTCCACCGTCACATTGCACCGTCACACTCTTGACAACTACACTATGTTAATTGGATTGCCCTCTCAACATAGCCCACGTGTGTTGAGATGGGCAGGTCAAAACATGATGTCTAGTACGAGCCAGAGGCCAAAACACCAGATCCCGATATATCCGCCCTATTTGCCGATGAAAGATATTTATGCTATCTGAATATAACTGATAATTAGAATTAAACTCCTTCCGGGGTAAATCAACCTGATACGGAGAATCGGCTTTCGCCGGTATGAACAGGATGTACATACATACAAACAGGACAGGACAACTGAAGAGATGGATCTTCCCATTAACACAAGTCTGGCTTCTAACCAGCCTGCCTCAAATCCTTTCGGCAAACGATTGCGACGCCCCTGTCGCCCAAGCGGTCTCCATCCAGGGCAAGGTGGAAGTCGCTTCCGCAGGAACATCGACTTGGATCCCTGTGCTGCAGCATGACAGGCTCTGCCCGGGAGATCACCTGCGGGTGGGCGCCCACGGTCGCGCCGGCCTTTCGCTCAATAACGACGCTTTACTTCGTTTAGCTGAAAATAGCAGTGTCCGCATCAGTGCGCCGAAACAGGATGGCAGTTTTTGGCTCGACCTGCTGGAGGGCGTCACCCACCTCATCAGCCGTGCCCGCCACAGATTCCAGGTGAACACACCCTTTGTGAATGCCTCTATCGAAGGCACCGAATTCACCGCGCAAGCCAGTAAGGAGGGTAGCGGCGTGACCGTTATGGAGGGGCGCGTTCGCGCCACCAACGCGCAGGGCGAGGTCGTGATCAGCGACGGCGAACGCGCCCTGGCCCGGCCCGGAGAAAAACCCCGTGTTGAGGCGGTGGTGGATCCACTGGAAGCCGTCCAGTGGGCACTCTACTATCCGCCGGTGATCGAACCGAAAATTATCAGTCCATCGCCGGAACTCCAGCAATCTTTCGATGCCTGCCGACGCGGCGATATCGAAGGCGCCTTCTCTGCCCTGGCACGCAGCACCCAAGTCGAGCGGGATGCCGAACTGCTGCTCTACCGCGCCTCCCTCCACCTGCGGGTCGGTGGACTGGAGGCCGCGCAACAGGACCTCGACGCCGCTCTGAGTCTGCAGCCGGAACATGCCGACGCCCTGGCACTGATGTCGATCATCTCCACTGTGCAAAATGAACCCCGGCAAGCCCTTGAGCAAGCCCGGCGGGCGGTGCAGGCTGATCCTCATGCGGCCGCCCCACACCTCGCCCTCTCTTACGCCCGGCAGGCCCTGTTCCAACTGCCCGAAGCCCTCGATGCCGCTGAACGGGCGACCCGTGTCGAGCCCGAGAACTCCCTGGCCTGGTCCAGATTGGCCAACCTGCACCTGATGTTCCGCCAGTTGGGTCCGGCTCGCGACACGGCCACGCGCTCGGTAACCCTGGCCTGCGATCTGCCGCAGAATCAGACCACGCTCGGCTATGCCCAGCTCATCCAGCTCAAGCTTGACGCCGCGCGTCAGGCTTTCCAACGGGCCACCGCCCTGGATCAGGCCGACCCCTTGCCGCGTCTCGGTCTCGGACTGGTAGAGATCCGCGATGGGAACCTGGCCGAAGGACGCCGCCAGATCGAAACCGCCACCAACCTGGACCCAGGCAACGCCCTGATCCGCAGCTACCTGGGCAAGGCCTACTACGAGGAGCGGCGCGACAAACAGGCGGCGACCCAGTTCGAACTGGCCAAAAGATTCGATGACCCGGATCCCACCCCATGGTTCTACGATGCCATCCTCAAGCAGACGCAGAATCGTCCCGCGGAGGCGCTGGGGGATCTGCAGGGCGCCATTGAGCGCAACGACAACCGGGCCGTCTACCGCTCCCGCCTGCTGCTGGATGAAGACCTGGCCGCCCGCAGCGCCAGTCTGGCAAGGATCTATGATGAGCTGGGCTTCGAACGCCTTGCCCTCAAGGAGAGCTGGAAATCCCTCGCCTCCGACCCCGGCAACGCCTCGGCGCATCGCTTCCTTTCCGACTCCCACGCCGGTGTGTCACGCCATGAGATCGCCCGGGTAAGCGAACTGCTGCAGGCGCAACTACTGGCGCCGGAGATCGTCTCCCCGGTCAGTCCCAGTGCCAGCGAGGCAAATCTGCTCGCCTTCCAGGGCAGCGGCCCCTCCCTGGCCGGCTTCAACGAATACAACCCGCTGTTCAATCGCCAGCGTCTCACCTTTCTCGCCAGCGGCCTCAGCGGCAGCAACAACACTCGTGGACAAGAGATCGCGGTCGGCGGTTTCACCAACCGCGGCATGCTGAGTGCCGGCTACTTTGAAGAGAACAGCGACGGTTTCCGCGAAAACAGTGACAGTGAACAAATCATCAAAAACGTCTTTGGTCAATATCGCATCAACGCCAGCCTCAGCATACAGGGCGAATTCAAACACAAAGAGAGCGATTTCGGTGACCTGTTGCTGCGTTTCGATCCCGAGAACTTCTCAACAAGCTTGCGTAGGTCCATCGAATCGGACAGCGCCAGGATTGGCCTCAACTACTCGCCCAACATCAACCACACCTTCTTGATCTCCTCGGCACGTCAGGATTTGCAAGACAGCGTTGACAGAGACCCTGTCTCCATTGACCTCGACGCCGATCGTAATCAGCATGAATTGCAGTATATTTACCAAGGTGAAACGTTAGACCTGGTGACGGGCATTGGCAAGGCTGA
>JASFJY010000495.1:0-3552 GCA_050119415.1 Chromatiales bacterium
CAGACGCGCTTCGACCAAGTCGTAGGCGCCAAACATCACCCGTTCGTAATAACGCTGCGCGGTGTCATAGAGCACCAGATCCGGCACCCAGATCAGGCTACCGTAGAAGAGCGCGATGGTGACGAAGAGTACGCCGTAGAGGGTCAGGTAGAGACGCGCCATGAAAGATCAACCCCAGGCGTCGGGAACGAAGAGATAACCGCGTCCCCGCACCGTCTTGATGCGAAAGGGACGATGAGTGTCGTCCATTAGCTTGCGCCGTAGGCGGGAGATGCCGATATCCACAGAACGATCCATGCCGTCGTAGCCGAAGCCGCGCAGACTCTTCAGCGCGCTGTCCCGGTCCACCACCCTGCCCGCCATGCCGGCCAGCAGCCAGAGCAGGTCGAATTCGCCGGTGGAGAGTTCGATCATCTGTTGTTTCAGCGTCACGGTACGGGCGCAGGCGTCGATGACCAGCTCACCGAAGCTGAGCCGCTCGTCATGCACCGACTCTGTTGCACGATAGCGGCGCAGCAGGGAGCGCAGCCGGGCCAACAGCACCCTCGGCTCAACCGGCTTGGTCAAATAGTCGTCGGCGCCCAGCTCAAGCCCCACGATCTCATCCACGTCTTCATCCCTGGCGGTGAACATGACGATGGGTCCGCTGTAGTCGACGCGCAGTTCCCGGCAGATTTCCAGGCCGTCGCGCCCCGGCAGGTTGAGGTCGAGGATGAGGATATCCGGATTCAGGGTACGGACACGATCCGCCGCGGTATCACCGCGATGCTCGAGCGCGACTATAAACTCGTAGCGCTGCAGATACTCCTGCACCAGCTGCGCGAGTTCGACGTCATCCTCCACCAAGAGGACGTGTGCATTGCCGTCTGTTGGAAAGGTCTCTTGATTCATTGCTGATCCACAGCGCTATGTTTCCATTCACACCTTAGCACGCAACATTAAAACCGCCTGTGTCACTCTGTGTACGACTGTAACAGATTGTAACAAGAGACAATTCAACACCAGCTGAGCGATAAGCCGCGTAAACCCGATTTGGCGAACGTCCCTAAATACCCTTTAATAGACCTATTGATCGGCAGCAAAGGAAGAGACATGGACCTCAAGACCCGTTATCTCGGCCTACAGTTGAAGAATCCCTTCGTCCCCTCCGCCTCTCCGCTTTCACGCAGTATTGACGATGCAAGGCGTATGGAAGATGCCGGTGCCTCCGCCATTATCATGTACTCGCTGTTCGAGGAGGCGGTCACCGCGGAGGAGGAGACCATGGTGCGTTTCCTGCACCATCAGGAGATCGGCTATGCCGAGGCGGAGAGTTTTCTGCCCAGTCACTACGACTTCTCCAACGGCCAGGAACTCTATCTGGAGAACCTGCGCGAACTGAAGGAGTCCCTCGATATCCCGGTAATCGCCAGTCTCAACGGCACCACCCCCGGCGGCTGGATCACCCATGCCCGGGAGATGGAGCGGGCCGGCGCCGATGCGTTGGAGTTGAATGTCTATCAACTGGCGGCGGATGCGGATATCAGCGGCAGCGAGGTCGAACTGCGCTATGTAGAGCTGTTAAACCAACTGAAACAGCAGGTTTCTATCCCCATCACCATGAAGCTCTCCCCCGCCTTCAGCGCGCTCGCCAACATGATCAAACAGCTGGAGCTGGCCGGCGCCAGCGGCGTCTCATTGTTCAATCGTTTTTACCAGCCTGACATTAATATCGATACGCTGCGCCTCATCCACAGCCTGCACACTTCCACTTCCATGGAGTCACTGTTGGCGATGCGCTGGATCGCCATCCTACACGGTCGCACAGAACTCTCCCTGGGCGCCACCGGAGGCGTGCACACCGCGGAGGATGCCATCAAGCTACTGCTGGCCGGCGCCGATGTGGTGCATCTCTGCAGCCTGCTGTTGGAACAGGGGCCGCTGGCGATCAGAAACATGGTTACAGGCATCGAAGCCTGGATGGAGGAACAAGGATTCGAATCGGTGGAAGAGTTTCGCGGCCGCGTCAGCCAGCGCTCAATCGCCAATCCCAGTGAATTCGAGCGGGTCAACTATGTCCATATATTGGATAGTTTCAGTCTCAGTCCCGGTGTGCGTGGATAGCCATTTGACGTACCCCCTGCCAACCGTGTTACAAAAGTGCATATACAATGACCACTCGGTTAGCAGTCATCGAGCGGCCCTGACATAATAGTGCGCTTGCAACCAGCTTTCGCAACAGAGCAAAACCGATTCGTGGCTGATCAGATCCATTTCGAACAACCGCTAAATGAGAGGATTCGCACCTTTCTGCGGCTTGAGCATCTGTTCATGCAGGTGGAGCATTTCCGCCCGCAGGCTGATCCCTGGAGCAACCGCGCGGCCATCGACGGCCTGCTGAATATCATCAGCATCTTCGGCCGCTCCGACCTGAAGACCGAGATCCTCAAGGAACTGGAGCGCCACACCAGCAACCTGGAGCAGGTACGGCTGAAGCCGGGCGTGGATTTGCAAGCCCTGGGCCAAGTGCTTGATGACCTGGAGCAGGCGATCCACCAAGTCTACCGGCTCAACGGTCAGATCGCGCGCGGTCTGCGCAACAACGAGTTCCTGACCACCATTCTGCAGCGCAGCAGCATCCCCGGTGGTAACTGCAATTTCGACCTGCCGCAATACCACTACTGGCTCAACCAGCCTCACGAAATCCGTCAACGGCAGATGAGTGACTGGCTGCACGAACTGCTGCCGGTCCGCGAAGCGGTGGTGCTGCTCCTGAATCTGGTACGTAACAGCAACCTACCCACCCGCGAGCTGGCCAAGCATGGTTTTTTTCAGCGCACCCTGGAATCCTCGGCGCCGGCCCAGATGATCCGCGTGAGTCTGCCGCGCAGTTCCACGGTCTTCACTGAAATCAGCGGCACTAAGCACCGCTTCAACATCCGCTTCCTGGAAGCGGTAGAAAACGGCAAACCGACACAGACCAAGCAGGATGTGGAGTTTATGTTGACCACCTGTGTTTTCTGAGCCCCGCAGTCGCAAACGGTTACCCTGAAGAGACAGGAAACAGATCAAACACTGGAACGTAGAATCGCGCCCCAGTAACATCCGCGGTCATAACCGGGACGTCTGCCGCCATGACATCAAGCCAGCCCGACCCCAAGCTTCTCAATCGTCTGCTGCAGGTCAAGCAGGCGAGCTATGTCATAGCCGCCGTTGTGGCGGCCCTGGTGCTGATCGCCTGGCTGATTCCGCAGCTGGGCAGGCTGCTGCCGGACGGCTGGGCCTTGATGAAGGCCAATACCGCGCTGGCCATCCTTCTCGCCACGGGCGCCATGACTCTGGCGAGGCCGAACTGCTCCCCCCGCGCGCTGGTGATCAGCAAATTGTTTTGCCTGCTGATCTTGATCCTCTCCAGCTCGGCCCTGCTGGGCCATATCACCGATGTGATGACACCGCTCGACACCTTTCTGGCCAAGGATCCCGAGGCCGTTATTCCGGGAAGGATGTCGCTGCAGACCGCCAGCTTTTTCACCCTGTTGTCAGTGATCTTGCTGAGCGTACCCTTGCAGCTGG
>JASFJY010000496.1:0-3548 GCA_050119415.1 Chromatiales bacterium
TGATACCGGCCGCCATCAAGGTCTGGGCGGCCGGTATCAAGGGCCCCGACTTCCTGAGCACGCTCGGCCTCAGCGTTAACCGCATCAATCAACTGAAGGTGAAAGGCGACCTGACCCTGGAGGATGACCAGCGCATCTACGCCATCGGTGACTGCGCCGCCTGTGTCATGAATGAGCGGGGTGATCTGGTGCCGCCGCGCGCCCAGGCGGCCCATCAACAGGCCTCCTTTGTCGCCAAGGCGCTGGAGAGACGGATCAAGGGACAAACCTTCACCAAATCCTATCTCTACCGCGACTACGGCTCGTTGGTGACCCTTGGCCGCTACAGCACTGTGGGCAGCCTGATGGGAGCGATCACTGGCAGTGTACGGGTCAGCGGTTGGATCGCCCGCTGGGTCTATCTGTCCCTCTATAAGCTGCATCAGCTGACCCTGTTCGGTTGGTGGCGCACCGGGCTGACCACACTGGCGCGTATGTTGCGGCGAAGCGTCGATCCGGTGATCAAGCTCCATTAAGTCCGGCCTCAAGTAAGGGATTACGGCGAATCCCATGCCGAAGAGCTAGACTCAGAGTGAGTCGGTGGTGGATGAACCTCATGCACGATCCCTTCACGAATGATGTTTCACGCGATATCTGGCGCCAGAAATACGCCCTGCGCGATGCTAAGGATCAATGTGAAAACTCGCTGGATGAGACCTGGCGCCGGGTCGCGCGGGCTGTGGCTTCTGTCGAGAAAGAGGCTGCGCAGATATGGACTGAACGTTTCTACGATCTACTAAAGGATTTTCGTTTTCTGCCGGGCGGACGCATACTGGCCGGTGCCGGTACCTCCCATCAGGTGACCCTCTTCAACTGCTTTGTCATGGGCACCATCGAAGATTCCATAGACGGCATCTTCACGGCATTGAAGGAGGGGGCCCTGACCATGCAGCAGGGCGGCGGCGTGGGTTACAACTTTTCGACCCTGCGCCCCAAAGGGGCTCCGGCACGACATGCCGGTACTATATCGTCCGGCCCGGTCTCCTTTATGCGTATCTGGGACAGCATGTGTGAAACCCTGCTCTCCACCGGCAATCGACGCGGTGCAATGATGGCGACACTGCGCTGCGATCATCCCGATATCGATACCTTCATAGAGGCGAAACGGAACCCCGGGGAGTTGCGCAACTTCAATCTCTCAGTGTTGGTTACCGATGCCTTCATGGAGGCGGTGAAGTGCGACAGAGAGTGGTCACTGCGTTTTCCTCTGCTGCCCGATCAGGTCGCCGAAGCTGACGAAGTAATCCAATGGCCAGGCTGCCAGGAACCTGTCCCCTGTCGGACCTATGCCCGTCTTCCCGCGCGGGAACTCTGGCACCGGATCATGCGTGCCACCTATGATATGGCGGAACCCGGCGTGCTCTTCATCGACCGCATTAACCGGGAGAACAACCTCAACTATTGCGAGCGAATCGAGGCCACCAATCCTTGCGGCGAGATTCCGCTGCCACCCTATGGCGCGTGCGACCTGGGTTCGCTCAATCTGACCACCTATGTACAGGAGCCGTTTAGCGCCAAAGCCTGGTTCGACGAGGAGCGATTTTGCCATGATGCGAGCATTGCGGTTCGCTTCCTCGACAATGTGATTGAACTTTCCCGCTTTCCGCTGATGCCACAACAAAATCAGGCCAGGGCGACACGGCGTATCGGTCTCGGCGTGACAGGCCTGGCCGATCTGCTGATGTTGTTGGGTATGCGCTATGGGGACGAGGCCTCATTGAATTGGGCCGATCGGCTGCTCAAAAGATTGCGCGACAGCGCCTATCACGCCTCTTGCGAACTGGCGCAGGAGAAAGGCGTCTTCCCTTTATTCAGGGCCAAGGCCTATCTCGCTGGCGCCTATGCACAACGGCTGCCGGCGGAACTGCGTCGGCGTATCGGCGAGGAGGGCATTCGCAACAGTCATCTACTGGCCATCGCGCCTGCCGGCACCATCAGTCTCCTGGCGAACAATGTATCGAGCGGTTTGGAACCGGTTTTCGACTACGCCTACCATCGAGTTATCCGCGCTTCAGACGGTTCGCTCAAGAGGGTCTCAGTGGTGGATTATGCCTGGCGGTTATGGCGAGCCGGGAACGAGACTTCACTGCCCGAACACTTTGTCACGGCTAAAGAGGTCGCGCCGGAGGACCATCTGGCGATGCAGGCCCGGGTTCAACCCTACATCGATAACGCCATCTCCAAGACCATCCATGTGCCCGAGTCGTTTGATTTCGAGCGCTTCAGCCTGATCTACCAACAGGCTTATCAGCTCGGCCTCAAGGGCTGTACTACTTTTAGGCCCAACCCTATCCGCGGCAAGGTCCTGATCCACGAGCCGTCTCCCCGCACCGCGGAACTCTGTTGCATGACCGATTAGGGACAACAATCCACAACAGTTGATCACAGGTGGGTGGGGTAGGGCCCAGCCCTACACCTCAGTTCATTGAGTTGGGCGGAAATCCGGCAGAATACAGGCGCCTCGGCTTATTTCCTCACAGGCTCCCGGTTAAATGAGAGCCGGCCCGCTGATATACCTATACCTACAGGCTTTCCTACCTGCCGGGTGAAGAGATGATTTCGCTACCGAGTGGGCGTATCGCTGGTATCACGAGTATCCGTGCGCGATATCACGCCTTGCGCTTGAACCAAAGCGTGACAGCAAAGACGCCGCGTCATGAGTTGTATAGACTGGTCGATGTGGTGGAGAAGCGCACGGTGCATCCTTGGTTGCCCGGCAATCCCGGCTATCGCTTCAGCGGCAAGACATTGGATAAACTGCCCGGGTTGCCGGGGTGGTCGGCGGCGGATCGCCGGGTCTTTGAGGCCTGGTTACGCCAGGATGAGCAGGTGCGCGAGATCGAGATGGTGCGCCGCCGGTTGGTACAGGATGAACTGCCGTTGACGGTGCATGAGTTTGACTACCCGCGGCAGCTCTACAGTGCGCTGACGCAACGTATCGAGGCACATAGCATGCACCGCGCCTCACCCCGCCAGTGGCGTCAGACGCTGCTCAATATGCGTCGAACCGGCATCCGCCAGGAAGAACTGGAATGGTCGGGTCTGCTGGCCTACCTCAGTAGCGCCGAGCGCAAAGGGGAGCGCTCGATCGGTCGGGAAACGCTGCTGGAGCAGATTGATTTCTCCCCCATCGGCCTGTCGCTGAGCAACGAACTGGCTATCGACAAGGGCTGCAGTCTCGACTTTCTCGAAGTGAAGCAGTCCAAATCGTTCAACCGGCAGGGTGCGGGTGGGCGCATAGGGGGAGCTGAAGAGGTCAGTGTGCTGCGCTATGTGGATACACTGCACTTCTACAAAGTGGGTTATCTCAAGCTACGCCGGCCCCATTGGCAGGGTCCGCAAAAGTGGTTTGTCCTGGATACCGGCGGTAATCTGATCCCCGCATCAGCCGAAGGCGCCTATTTCAATGACAAGGAGGCGGCGTTTCGTGCCGCCGGTGAACACGCCCTGCAGCATGTGGGTGTGCCGGTCGCCTATAGCCTCCGCAGCCGTTATGAACACAAGACCCT
>JASFJY010000497.1:0-3543 GCA_050119415.1 Chromatiales bacterium
CAGAAGGGCCTCTCCGACCAGGCGGAGATAGGCGGCAGTGGCGCTGAAGCGCAGTATGCCGTCGCCAAAGGGCAGTTCCAACTGAGCGCCCATGGCCTCGATCAGGTTGCACAGGAAGGCTTCGTCGCTCATGGCGTCGTAGAGGATGCCCATTCTCGCCTGCTGGCGCACCTTGGCGAGAGTGACCGGCAACAAGGGCCGGATGTGATCTTCGTCGAGTTCACCCCAGGCGATGGCCAGGGGCAGGGCGTAGCCCTGTCGCAGTCCAGAAGCAAAACCGACCTCAATCCACAGCAACAACCAGCGCTCTTTCTGTACCGACCAGGCGGTGCTTTCCAGCACCTCCACGCTCTTAAGCTGCTCCGCCTTGGCGGCGAACCAGCGCCGGCTGGGTAGGTAGCGGGGTAGGATTTCCCGCTCCATTTGGCCGAGGAGCTGTTTTGCCCTCGGCTTGCGCTGAGGTTCCACCATCCCCGGGAAGAAGCTGCGCCACGCCTCGAACAACACCAGCATGGGCAGCTCCAGGGGGGGCAGGCCCTCGGTGTGCCAAGCCGGCACCTCACTCTCGATGGCCAGCCGGAACCAATAGAAGCCGTGTCCCGGAAGGGTCAACAGATAAGGGAGCTCACCCACAGGCGGGAAGGGGGTGCGCCCCAGCATCTCGATGGGCACCCTGCCATTGAAAGTACTCAAGTCGAGTTCAACCGGCTGTGCGGAGCGCGCGAGGTTGGCCACGCAGAGGATCGATTCCCCGGCATATTCACGCACGTAGGCGAGGATCTTGCGATTGCCTGGAGTGAAGAACGTCAAGCTGCCGCGCCCGAAGGCGGGATGCGCCTTGCGCACGGCGATCAGGCGCTTCATCCAGTTGAGCAGCGAGGCCGGTTCACGCTCCTGGGTTTCCACATTCAATGCCTCGTAGCCGTAGATCGGGTCCATGATCGGGGGCAGATAGAGGTACTGCGGGTCCGCCTTGGAGAAACCGCCGTTACGATCGGGGGTCCACTGCATGGGCGTGCGCACCCCGTTGCGGTCGCCGAGGAAGAAATTGTCTCCCATGCCGATTTCGTCGCCATAGTAGATGATGGGCGAACCCGGCATGGACATGAGCAGGCTGTTCATCAGTTTGATCTTGTCGGGTTCGTTATCCATGAGCGGCGCCAGCCGCCGGCGAATACCCACATTGAGGCGCATGCGGGGATCCGCCGCGTAGCGCTGGTACATGTAGTCGCGCTCCCGATCGGTGACCATTTCCAGGGTGAGTTCGTCGTGGTTGCGCAGGAACACCGCCCACTGGCAGGTCTCGGGGATCGCCGGGGTCTGCTGCATGATTTCCACGATGGGGTAACGGTCCTCCTGGGCCACGGCCATATACATGCGCGGCATCAAGGGGAAATGGTAGGCCATGTGGCACTCGTCGCCTTGGCCGAAGTATTCTTGAGCGTCTTCCGGCCACTGGTTGGCCTCGGCCAGGAAGACACGGTTACGGTAGTGGTTGTCCACCACCGCCCGCATCTGCTTGAGCACGGCATGGCTCTCGGGCAGGTTCTCGTTGTTGGTGCCCTCGCGCACGCAGAGGTAGGGAATGGCGTCGAGGCGCAGGCCATCCACCCCCATGTCGAGCCAGAACCGCATGAGCCGGATCACTGCCTGCACCACCTCGGGATTGTTGTGGTTGAGATCCGGCTGGTGGTGGAAAAAGCGGTGCCAATAGTATGCCTGGGCGGCATCGTCCCAAGTCCAGTTTGACGTCTCGCTGTCGGTGAAAATGATCCGTGTTTCGGGGAATTTGCGATTGGTTTGGCTCCAAACGTAGAAATTGCGCTTACGGCTGCCTTCTGGCGCAGTACGCGCGGCCTGGAACCAGGGGTGCTGATCCGAGGTGTGGTTGATGACCAGTTCGGTGATAACCCGCAAGCCGCGCAGGTGAGCCTCGCGCATGAAGGCCCGGAAGTCTTTGCGGGTGCCGTAGTCGGGGTAGACGTTGCGGTAGTCGGAGATGTCGTAGCCATCGTCGCGCTGGGGCGAGGGGTAGAAAGGCAGCAGCCAAAGGGTGTTGACGCCCAGGTCCTTTACATAGTCGAGCTTTTCCTTCAAGCCCGTGAAATCACCGATACCGTCACCGTTGCCATCCTTGAAGGCCTTGACGTGCAGCTCATAGATGATGGCGTCTTTGTACCAAAAGGGATCATCGTTGGTCTCGTTGTACTGTGAAACCATGCGCTGCTCCTTTGGTGATTTCCGGTGGCCTATTTTTTTCTATATCACAAAGAAACGACAACTCTTTCAGAAGCGCGTAGTGATTACCTCACTATGCTAAATATAGATGACTTCCTGCATTGCTGGGCAGAGCCTGTTCGCGGCTGTCGTTGGCGGCTTGCAAGTGAGTCGCCAGGGTCGCTGACACCGGCGTTTGAAGTTCCAGCTCACGCAAGGTGTTCACGTTCGGCCGGAATGATCTTCAACTTCGAGGAAATGGTGCTATACATAAAAATATGCAGTTCATCCATGGTTGTATGTTTGAATTTGCAATTAAAGTGCCTGGCAGCCAAAAACTGCGAATCACCGGTTCGCAGGTCATGGAGATGAGAACAATGAAAAAACTGAAGGCATTATCCTTACTCTTCCTCCTCAGCCTGATCACCGCCGGCTGCACAACTCCACCGATGCTTTCCGAACAACAGGTGATTCTCGAGTACGACGAAGTGGCGGACCTGAAGGCCCAGCTCGCCGAAAACCAGTCCAATGGGTTCTACGATCTGGCGCCGCTGGGTTTTGCCGCGGCCGAGGACAAGCTCAATCAGGCGATTTCCCTGGGGCGCAATAGACGGCACGAAAATGTGGCGGCTCTGGTCAAGGAAGCGCAAGCCCTGGTTTCCCAGGCTGAATCGAACGTAGTGACTACGCAAAGCCTGATGCGTGAGGTGTTGGAGGCGAGAGAGAAGGCCATCACCGCTGGCGCCGACAAAATGATGCCGGAGCGCTTCGCAATGCTCAATAACAAACTGCGCAAGGCCGCGGAGAAGGTCGAGCAGGGCAATGTCGAGGGCGCCAAGAAGTGGCGACCCGAGATGATTCAGGGCTATACCGACTTGGAACTTGAGGCCCTGAAGCAGGACGCCACCGAGCAGGCGCGTCAGGATATCGCCCATGCCGTCTCCAAGGATGCCGACGATTACGCACCGAAGACCCTCAAGCAGGCGCGGGATGAGCTGGCGCTGGCGGTGGCGGTGCTGAAGAGCAACAGGAGTCAGCGGGAGAAGGCGAGCGGCCATGCCTTGAACGCCAGCAAGCTGGCGATGCGCAGCATTGAGATCACCGATATGATCCGCGATTTCAAGCGAAGCGACGCGAGCATGGAGGATGTCATCCTCTGGTATCAGAAACAGCTGAGCATAATCAATGAACCGTCGGGTGAAGTACTGCCCTTGCACCAGTCCAATCATGAGGTGGTGCAGACCCTGCGAAACAAGCTATCCAACTTCGCCGCGATGCAACAGTCTGAGCTGGTCTCCCGCATGGATTTAGAGAGTCGCTTGGAGG
>JASFJY010000498.1:0-3532 GCA_050119415.1 Chromatiales bacterium
GGGACAGGCTCGAACTGCCGACCTAGTGATTAACAGTCACCCGCTCTACCGACTGAGCTACCGGGGAATGATATGAGGGGCGCATATTAATGAGACTGACCCCTTGCGTCAATAGTTTCATGGCGCAAATCAGTCATCACAAGTGAGCGGTGTGCCGTCCCAACGGATAGTCGCTACCCGGGGGCGCCCCGCGTTGGAGAGAATCACCGCTTTCGGCGGGATCCGTTGTTCCGGATCGCAGAAGGTCAGGGTGAGATTGCTGCCGGCGGAGTGTCCGTCGGCTCGATAGATGACGCGCTTGCGATCCTCGGTTGAACGCATGTCGATGCCGATTTGCCTCGTCGGTCTGCTGATCTGCACCAGGCTTTCGTGCTTATCCCGCACGCCATCTTGGTTATTATCCTCGAACAGGATGTAGCCGTCTTCCCAGTGGGTATTCTCGCGGCAGCTGATCATGTCGTTGCTGGGGCAGAGGATGTGGTTATTTCCCGTCTTGACCGCGCAGCTTCGGGCCAGTTGGAGATGTGTGATGAAACGGTTGATCTCTGCTGTTTGCTGATTGTGGGCACCGAGGCTGATATAGGCGGGTAGGCCGATGCCCAGTACGATGGTCGTGATCACAAGCGTGATCAACAGTTCGACCAGGCTTATGCCGTATGGTCGGGCGGCAAGGCACTGGGTTGCATTCCGTTGCATGAGTATTCCTCCTTGGAACAGTGCGAATTGTAGGGGCGCTTCCCGCGCCCCGTTGTAAAGATATCAGGCTTTCAGAACGTGTTCAATGCGGTCGAGGGCCTTCTCCAGGTTCTCCGCGCTGGTAGCGATGGAGATGCGCACGTGGCCGGCCAGGCCGAAGGCGGTGCCGGGCACCAGGGCGACACCGGCCTCGGTGATCAGGTATTCGGAGAACTCCAGATCATTCTTCACTGCCGAGAGCTTTGCCAAGGCTCCCTCCACATTGGGGAAGCAGTAGAAGGTGCCGTCGGTGGGCAGACAGTCGATGCCCTCCATGCCGTTGAGGCGCTCCACTACATAGTCGTGACGCTGCTTGAAGGCGGTCAGCATCTCGGCGATACACGCTTGCGGTCCCTCCAGCGCCGCTTGCGCCGCCACTTGGGAGATGGAGGTGGGGTTGGAGGTGCTCTGGGACTGGATCTTCTTCATCGCTTTGATGATCTCGGCCGGCCCGCCGGCGTAGCCGATACGCCAGCCGGTCATGGAGTAGGCCTTGGATACGCCGTTCAGCACCAGGGTGCGCTCTTTGAGCTCCGGACAGACATTGAGGATGTTGACGAACTCCTTACCGGGCCAGACGATATGCTCGTACATGTCGTCGGTGGCGATCAGCACCCGCGGATGCTCGCGCAGCACCTCGCCCAGGGCCGCCAGTTCGTCGGCGGTGTAGGCCATGCCGGTGGGATTCGAGGGGCTGTTGATGACGAACAGCTTGGTCTTGTCGGTGATCGCTGCCGCCAGCTGTTGGGCATTGATCTTGAACTTTTGCGAGGCGCCGGCGGAGACCAGCACCGGCACGCCGCCGGCCAGGATCGACATGTCGGGATAGGAGACCCAGTAGGGGGCGGGGATGATCACCTCGTCGCCCGGATCGAGTACCGCCTGTGCCAGGTTGTAGAAACTCTGCTTACCGCCGCAGGAGACCAGGATTTGCTCCGGCGCGTAGTCGAAGCCGTTGTCGCGCTGAAACTTGTCGATGATCGCCTGCTTCAGGCTGGGAGTGCCGTCCACTGCGGTGTATTTGGTGAAGCCATCGTTGATCGCCTGGATGGCGGCGGCCTTGATATGGTCCGGGGTGTCGAAATCGGGTTCGCCGGCGCCTAGTCCGATCACATCCTTGCCGGCGGCGCGCATTTCGGCGGCGCGGGCAGTGACGGCGAGGGTGGGGGAGGGCTTGACGGCCTTTACGCGGTTGGAAAGTTGTGCATTCATCTTCAGCAGTCCTTGATACTCCAGGCTTGTTATTGTCAGCCACGCCATTCGTGGATAACGCGGTCGAAGTGTCATAATAGCCAATTAACCTAGCACACAGAATCCCCTGATGAGCAAAACATTCAAACTCGTTTCCAAATTTGCCCCGGCTGGCGACCAGCCGGCGGCGATCGACCGGCTGGTGGAGGGAGTCAATGATGGCGAGGCCGGCATGACCCTGCTCGGCGTCACCGGTTCGGGCAAGACCTTCACCATTGCCAACGTGATCCATCAGTTGCAGCGGCCGACCCTGATTCTGGCTCCTAACAAGACGCTGGCGGCGCAGCTCTATGGTGAGTTCAAGGATTTCTTTCCCGACAATGCGGTGGAGTATTTCGTCTCCTACTACGATTACTACCAGCCCGAAGCCTATGTCCCCTCATCGGACACCTTCATCGAGAAGGACGCCTCGATTAACGACCATATCGAGCAGATGCGGCTCTCCGCCACCAAGGCGCTGCTTGAACGGCACGACACCATCATCGTCGCCACCGTCTCCTCCATCTACGGCCTGGGCGATCCGCGTGCCTACCTGGGCATGATGCTGCACCTCAGTCGCGGCGACATCATCGATCAGCGCGCCATTCTGCGGCGCCTGGCCGAACTACAGTACAAACGCAACGAGGTGGAGCTGCATCGGGCCAGCTTCCGTGTGCGCGGTGAGGTGATCGATATCTACCCGGCGGAGTCGGACGCGGAGGCGCTGCGGGTGGAGCTGTTCGATGACGAAGTGGAGCAGCTCTCCGTCTTCGACCCCCTCACCGGAGAGATAAAGCGCAAGGTACCGCGCTATTCCATCTTTCCTAAAAGCCACTACGTGACCCCGCGGGAGACGCTGCTCAACGCCGTGGACCAGATCAAGGCGGAGCTGCAGGAGCGGCTGGCCCAGCTGGAGTCGGCTAACAAGCTGGTGGAGTCCCAGCGCCTGGCTCAGCGCACCCGCTTTGATATCGAGATGATTATGGAGCTGGGTTATTGCTCCGGCATCGAGAATTACTCCCGCTACCTCTCCGGCCGACTGGCGGGGGAGCCGCCACCAACTCTGTTCGACTATCTGCCTGATGACGCCCTGCTCGTGATCGACGAGAGCCATGTCACCATCCCCCAGCTCGGCGGCATGTACAGGGGCGACCGTTCGCGCAAGGAGACCCTGGTGGAGTATGGCTTCCGTCTGCCCTCGGCGCTGGACAATCGGCCGCTGAGGTTCGAAGAGTTCGAGCGCCGTTCACCCCAGACCATCTACGTCAGCGCCACCCCTCGCGACCATGAGATCGATCACTCGGGTGCCATTGTCGAGCAGGTGGTGCGCCCCACCGGCCTGGTCGATCCGCAAGTGGAGGTGCGACCCGCCTCCAGCCAGGTTGACGATCTACTGTCGGAGGTGCGTCAACGGGTGGCACAGAACGAGCGGGTATTGGTTACCACACTGACCAAGCGCATGGCGGAGGACCTTACCGACTACCTCAACGACCACGCTGTGCGGGTGCGCTACCTCCACTCCGATATCGACACGGTGGAGCGGGTTGAGATCATCCGCGATCTGCGT
>JASFJY010000499.1:0-3520 GCA_050119415.1 Chromatiales bacterium
CTGTTAAGGAACAATCTTGGAGAAATCCACGCGGCCATGGCCCTGCTAACGGATATTTCCGAACAGCGGCAGCTGACCGAAGCGCTGATCCAAGTGCAGAAGATGGAGGCGGTGGGACAACTGACCGGCGGTATCGCACACGATTTCAACAACATACTCGGCAGCATTCTCGGCTTCGCCGAACTGGCTCAGGTGCGCTTCGGCAGAGTCGAAACGAAATTGCACGAGTACCTGGCGCATATCGAGACCGCCGGGGGGCGGGCCAGAGATCTGATCCGCCAGCTGCTGGTCTTCAGTCGCGGGGAGAGTATCCGTTCCGCTGTCCCGATACCGCTTACACCGTTGGTGAAAGAGATCGTCAAGATGTTGGTGCCGATGTTACCGGCGGCGATTGAAGTTCGCAGTGAATTGCCGAAAGAGTCACTCCGTGTGAAGGTCGATCCTCTGCACATTCAACAGATATTAATGAATCTCTGCATCAATGCCAGAGATGCCATTGAAGAGCACGGCCTGATCACCATTCAGGTGAAGCGTCGCAGTTGCAGCGACGAACTCTGCGCCATCTGCGGTAAGCCGGTCTCAGGCGACTGGATCAGCATCCTGGTGGCCGACAACGGACAGGGGATCGATGAGTCCCTGCGCGATGATATCTTTCAGCCCTTTGTGACCAGTAAAGAGGTGGGGCAGGGTTCAGGCATGGGACTCCCGGTGGTGAGCGGTATCGTCAAATCTTACGACGGGCATCTGCTGGTTGAGTCGACGCCGGGTAGAGGGGCCAGTTTCGAAATATTGCTACCGGAGGCCCAGCATGATACCCAGGTCGACGAGCCGGTACAGAAAGCCTCAGGCATCGACATCCGGCTCGACGGCGTCAAGATTCTGGCTGTGGATGATGAGGCCCAGTTCAGCGCCTTCTTCGAGGAGTTGTTCAGTGGCGTCGGTGCCGAGGTGGTCTGTTGTCGCAGTGGTGTGCAGGCGCTGGGGAGGTATCAGCGCGATGGACTCACCTTCGATCTGATCATCAGCGACCAGTCGATGCCCGGCATGAGCGGCACCGAGATGGTGCGGCATCTGCGTGACCTGGGGTGTCGCACGCCGGTGATTCTCTGCAGCGGCTATGTTCAAGACGTGGATGAAAAGGTGATGGAGGCGCTGCAGATTGTCGAACGGTTTGACAAGCCGGTGAGTGGCGGTGAGCTGTTGATGGCGATCCGGCGTATCCTTGACCGCGGGTAGTGTCCCACGCCAAGTGCCGGCCGGTTAGGTTAGGGAGCCTCTGATTAATTCTGGATCGAGCTCGTGGCGAGCTGAAATGATCCGAATCAAGGCGAAAAGCGCATGTAATAGCCCGCTATTGCGAGGCGTTTCAATGCAGAGCCGGGACATTTCAGCCGTGATGCGCCGTTTGACTAATTGATCAGAGGTTCCTTAAACTGCAAACCGTCCAATCGATGCCATGGCCGGCTTCGATCAAGCAGTAACATTGCGGAGCCGATCATGTCCTTCAACCGTTGTTGTCTTACCGACCCTGAACTCTATGCTCTGTTGCAAGAGGATGCCCCCTATGGCGATCTGACGGTCGAGACGCTGGTGATTGGAGATTGTCCGGCTGAGATCACCTTCCATGTCCGTGATGATATGGTGATTTGCGGTATCGAAGAGGCGGCACGGCTGTTACAACTCTCCGGTGCCGAGGTGAGGCTACATGCGGCGACGGGTCAGCAGGGCGTGGCCGGTACGCCATTGCTGTCGGCCAGCGGCTCGGTCGATGCGCTTTTCACCGCCTGGAAAGTGGCGCAGAGCCTGGTTGAGTCCCTCTCCGGCGTCAGCACCGCAGCTCGGCAGATCGTCAGTCGTGCCGGTAGCGCCGGCGTTGCCTGCACCCGAAAACACCTGCCTGGTATCAAGGCGCTGATGGTCAAGGCGGTCAAGGCGGGCGGGGCAGTGATGCATCGTTATGGATTGTCGGAATCGATCATGGTCACCGCGGAACACAGGACCTTTCTGCAAGCCACCGAAGCAGAGCGCTATCTGACCCGCTTGCAGGGACTGCAACCGGAGAAGAAGATCGTGGTAGAGACCGATGACGTGGAGTCGGCCCTCGCCTTGGTGCAGCAGGGCTGCCAGGTCATACAGCTGGAAAAACTCACGCCTGTCCAGGTCGCACGGGTGGTTGCCGAGGCGCATCGAATGCAGGACGGTTGGCGCCCGGTGATTGCGGCCGCCGGGGGCATCAACGCGCGGAATGCCGCGGATTATGCCGCCGCAGGCGCGGATCTGCTGGTGACATCGGCGCCCTATTTCACCAAGCCCAGGGATGTTCAGGTCAGGTTCGCCCCTCTTTAGCAAGCAGAAGGGAATGGTCTTTTTTGCTGCCAGCCACCGACCGCTGGCCCTGGGCAAAAAGGGCGTTCAGCCTTCCTATGCTCCAGTATGTCGCGCTATGACACCCTTGTAGACAATGGCGGATACCTTGCGAATGATCTCACTGCGTGAGCGAATCCAGGTCGTGTAATTCCGAGCGCTGCGCTGCTTTTCAATGATGCCGATCAAGATATAGGGATAGCGTTTGCCATCAACACCTTTGACGCTCAGTATACCCATGTCGCCACATACCCGCGCCGTGCTGCCGGTTTTGTTATAAACACGGGTTCCCCTGGGCACATCCGGAACACCGGTGTAAAGGCGATCAGAGCCAGGTAAAGCCATCAGGCGTTTAATTTCTCGGGCACCGACAATCTGCTTGTTCCAGACAGCAAAAAGAAATCGGCTGTAGTCATGCAGCGAAGCCCTGTTTTTATAGGTTCGCCCGTTTGCTGGAATGTACTCGACTAGGAGAGTGTCCTGAAAAATAGCGGGATAATGGCGCGTTAGAATCCGTTGAACGCTCTGCGGGCCACCGACCTGTCGAATTACCCAGTTGGTTGAAGCGTTGTTAGAATGCTGGATCATGCGTTGCATGTGTCGACGGCTTTTGGGGCCGTAAACCAGTTGCCCTTGCTTCACTTTATGAAAAAAAGCTGCAGCGATAAAAGGTTTGATCAAGCTGGCTGCCTGGAACTGGACATCCTCGTTGATCGTAACCAGTTTTTTTCCCGTAGTGAAATCATATACTGACCAACCGGTACGTTCGTCTCTGGCAATCTTGCCAGTGCGGCGCAGTTCGTCAATATACGCCTCAACCGCTGCTTCCAAGTCCTCTATCTCCTTGAGGCGGTTCACGTTCGGTGCAGGGCTAACGGCCGTCTCAATCTTTTTTGGAAGGGGCGTATCACCCACTTCATTCCAGTCCCGTGCCTTGGTAGGGCTGACAGCATCCAATCCCTTGGCGCGTAAAAGATGTGAGTGTGACTTGACCACACGCGCCGTACTTTCTTTGTTGCCGTTTCGACAGTAGATCAGGCCGTACAGATCGCCCCTGCTAACCACCTTCAGATCTTTGGCTACATTTGCTCCCAGCACGTCGGCGACCTGATCGCGGTAATCCTGCACGCTGCTGAGGTTACGAGACCATACATAG
>JASFJY010000500.1:0-3513 GCA_050119415.1 Chromatiales bacterium
CAGGCGTCGGTAGAGCCGCGGGAAGGCAACCAGACGAGCCGCTTCCAAGCGTCGCTTGGAGCGCGGCCGTTGCAGATCATCCATCATCTCCGACAACTCATCCCACAGGGCCTGGTTTTCCGTTTCAAACTGTTCCTGTCGCATCAACGTCCCTTGAGAATCCAGTTGGCGTAGGCGTAGAGCGCTGTCACGCCGTCCTCTCCCTGACGGCGGGTCAACTCTGAGAGCAGTCCCGCCAGCTCCTGCCGACGTTCGGCAGTGAGTTCCTCGGCCCGTTCACTGAACGCCAGCAGGGTCAGTTGCTCCTCTTCCGTCAACTCCACGGGCGGTTTTTCGATCTTGTCCGAAGGGGGACGCACCCGCTCCTGCTTGTCGTCCCGGTAGACCACCAGGGTACCCGCCGCCAGGTCGCCCAGACGCTTGAATCCGCGATTGCACATCATGGCGATCAGACCGGTGGCGTAGAGAAAGGGTAGAAAATCGGCGATACGCAGAAAATTGCGAATCACCGAGGCCGCTGGTGTAACCGGTGTGCCATTGTCCTGAATCACCAGGATACCCATCGCCCTTTTACCCGGTGTGGCGCCGTTGTGTATTTCGAATATAACGGGATAGAACCACTCGATAAGGAAGAAACCGATGAGCAGCAACGCCCATCCCATTGCGCCCATAAAGGCGAAGAGCATTATCAGCACCAGATAGAGAAGCGCCCGAATCGAGGCATCGATGGCCCAGGCGCTGGCGCGTACCACCGGCCCGGCAAGGCGGAACTCCAACCTCACGCCCTCGGGAATCTCGTAGAAACCGAGTGTATCGATCAGTACCTCAGACTCCCCTGTTGCCCATGCCGCCACTGCTTAACGCACGCCCATCAGCCGAAGTAGATGTCGCGGTAGGCCGTATAGAGGGCGGCGGTCAAAATCGGGAATACGACCAACAGGCCTAGGCCGATGGGCAGCATGCCTATGAAAAGCAGAACCGTGCCAAGTAGGCTGAATACGAAGAGCGGCAGGATATTCTTCAGACAGCCCATGAAACTGTATTTCATCGCTTCAAAGGCGGACAGATTGTCCAGCATTACCAAAGCCGGCGCGAAGATATAACTCATCATTATCGGAATGATCAACAGCAGGCCCAACACCGCCATACCGGTAATCGCGCCACCTCCCATCGTAACCATGATTTCCGGGTTATCAAGCGCCGCAGCACCGCCTGCGAGTATAAAGATCCCCCCTATGAGGATGACCATGGCAAGGATTAGCATGATGAGGTAGAAGACGGCCACCAGCAATAACTGACCCAAATTGTTGGTAAAACCCGAGAAGAGATGTGAGATGCTGAAATCCCCTCCCGCATCCTGCTCGGAGCAGCCGTACATAAACCCGGCCATGATGACCGGACCGCCGAGAAGCGATGCAATGAAGCCAAGAACCGGGATAAAACCCAATACAAATGAGATGATGAACCAGAGTATCAACGCCCCGATCCAGGCCAACGCGGAGGATTTGAAATGCCACCATCCCTTGCCGATCCAGGAGATGCAGTTGCCCACCGGCACCCCGGAGGGACCGCTGATTTCATTCTCCATCGCTTCCACCAGATCGGCTTCGGGAGCGCTGTAGGGATTGGCTTGATCGGACGGTGTGGCGGCGGCAGAACCCTCAACTTCAGGGGGGACGGACTGAGCAGCGAGATATTTCTCCGCCACTATACCGCAATCCTGACAGATGCCCATCCGCATGTTGGTTGAGCCGCACTTTGGACAACGATCGATCGCCGGGGATGGGGCCGACACTTCGGCGGTATCCCCGCTACCGCTATTCATCAGTTCCAGTGTTGTTTCTGAGGGGGCGGCTACCGGCTCAAGCTCCGGCGGTTTAGGATCGATTTCGACATCGATGCCGATCCGCTGTAATGCCTTCAGGTACTTCTCGGCCTTGTCTAACGTCAGGTCCTTTTTGAGGGAGACCGGTTTACCGGCCCGTATCAGCTTTTCTGCTGTTTGCCGGTCAAGCTTGAATTTCTCGCTGAACCGATCGATGACCTGCTCCAAGTCCCGGTCGGGATCGACTTTACCGGTATATGTGATGCGGTAGTTCTCAGACATCAACATCTTCTCCCATAATCCATATGAATTGAAATTGTCCTATTCCGCAATAATGTCGGCATGAATTCAATGATCTTTAGTCGAAACCAATCGTTATTAGAAGCGGCAATTATCCAGTAGGCATTCTACAATTTATTGTTTCTTAAACCACTTATGAGTCACAGACTCCGGGCAGTAGCACGACTCATAAAAAATGGATACGGAAATGGCCCTTGTCAAGCCAACATCCGGGTGATGCATTCGGCTTAAATCGCGTCCTGAACGATACCATCCAGCATTTCCAGGATGGCGGCTCTAACCGCTTCTGCGCCCCCCGCGAGCCGTGGAATACGATAGGCCACATAGACCTGCTCGGGCCGGTCCTTCCTCACATAGGCGGCGATGGTGAAGGGGCAGACGACAATATTTTCCGGTGCCGCCTGGGCCATTTTATGCGAGATCAGCGCACTGCAAAACTCCACCGCCTCGGCCTGTGTGAAGATCTCTGTGAAACCCAGGTCGGGGGCGGTCCGGTTGAGCATATCACTCACATGCAGCGTGCCACTGACCAGCATCCCCCGGTCGATGATCGCCATTTTGATATTTTCGATCACATCCTCGAAGCTCTCCTCCGAGGTGTAGATCTTAACCGCTTGATCCTCCTCCACCGGCCCCTCGCCTGCCGTTGCGCACCCCATCAACATTAGCAGACTGAAAGTCATCAACAGCGCTCTGATCATCTCTTTCCTCCCATTGTGTGGTGTTATTGTCCCGGCGTCGATACTGCAGCCACCCAACGCCGCTCAGCAACAACAGCGGCGGCAGCAGAAACAAGCCTTTCGGTGGTTGTGGTAGGTTACTGTAGTAGCCTTTGATGCTTAATGTATAACCCGGCTCGAGTCCAGCCATCTCGGCCGGGCTCATGAAAGTGATATCACGGACCCGTAGACTATCCCCATTTGCTTCGGTGATAAATCCCAACCGGCTCAAACCCTGGCTCGAACCCGCCTCGGGTAGTTGCAGGCGTACATCGCGCAGCTGACGGGAGCCATCGTCCTCTTCCACCTCGACTTGGAGCCGGATCGCATCACCAGCCCTGAGCTGAGTCAGATGGGACTCGATAGCGACCGCAGGCATCAGTGCCTGGGCGGGATAAAACTGGTCACGCCAATAACCGGGCCGAAACAGGGAGAAGGCGATCAGCAACAGAAGCAGCGACTCCCACCTGTGGTTGCGGGTCAGAAGCCAGCCCTGAGTTGCCGAGACAAATAACAGCATGGCGACCAGCCCCTGGCCGGCGATCAGCACAAAGGCCCACAAGGAGTCGACGCCAATCAGTAAAAGCTGATTATTGAAGATGAACATGAATGGCAGAATGGCGGTGCGGATGTCGTAATAGAAAGACTGCAATCCGGTGCGGATCGGAT